>JBEVDF010000072.1:0-10840 GCA_040514145.1 Aeromicrobium sp. | reverse complement strand
CCGTCAACAAGTACGCCCGCCAGCCCCGTCGGGACGCGTCCGCACCGATGATCGACAACGTCTTCGTCTCCCCGATGCGGGTCGCCGAGTGGGAGACCGTGGCCAAGCTCGACGGCAACGGCCGGGTCATCGGCACGATCCCGTCGGACCACAACATGATCCGGCTGACGGTCTACCTGCCCTGACCCGGGCGTCGGGGCGGAGTCAGCGCAGGTAGCGGCGCGCAGTCTCGAGGAAGCGGTCGGCGACCAGCTCGGCCGGGCTGTCGCCGAGGTAGTAGGACCGCAGCGAGCGTCGGGTCTCGGCCAGGGAGTCGGTCCCGAGCATGTCGTCGACGACCCCGGCGATCCCCTCGGCCTTGCCGCGGACGACGTCGAACACATAGGCGGCCTTCGCGAGGGGGAACCCTGCGAGGAACGCGTCCCCATGCGCCGAGACCGCTGCCATCGCAAACGGCTTGTCCGAGATCAGGTAGTCCGACGTCACGCTCGACACGTCGGAGATCATCGCGTCGCTCGCGTTGAAGCAGTCGACGACGCTCATCTCGGTCTCGGCGGCCGGTCCGAACACGTGCTGACGGCCCGTGGCCCTGGTGTCGGCCACGAGCAGGTCGATGACCTCGGCGCACGCGCGGGTGTTGCCCGGGTGCCGCCGGGCGTACGGGTGCGGCCGGAACACCACGACGCAGCCGCGGTCCAGCAGGGCCTGCACGATGGCGGGGCCGGCCGACAGCGAGCTGTAGTCCGAGTCGTCGTAGAAGCCCGACCACGTCGGGCTGTAGAGCACGGTCGGCCGCTCGACGGCACTGATCGGGCCTCGGGCCGATCGGACGTCCTCGAGCTGGGGCCGGCCGACGATCTCGAACTGCTCGGGGAGCGTCGCGACGCCGTGCGTCGCGAAGCGGTCGATCGCGGCCTGTCCGGCCACGAAGTTGCGGTCGTACTGACGGAACGTCGGGCTGACGCTGGCGATCTTGTCGCTGTCACCGTGGTTGAGCTGGATGTGGGTCAGGTGGGGGAAGCGGATCATGTGCGAGTTGCGGACCGCGGTGTTGGCGTAGAAGACGGCCCGCAGCGACGGCGTCACGACCCGGTCGAGGTCCTCGAGGCCCGTGCGCAGGATCACGGGAGCCGTCGTCATCTTGGAGACCTCGACGAAGTTCGCGACGGTCCGGACGAGGACGAAGTACGGGGTCCCGATCCGGTCGAGGTAGGGGAGCCACATCGCCGCCTGGTAGGCGGTCCCCGCCGGCGCCTGCCAGTGGAAGGCGAACTTCGGGCCGAGCTCTGCGAGGATCGAGGGCAGGTCCGCCTCGAGGCGTCGACGCTCCACCAGGAAGCGCACGGCCTGCAGCCCGATCACGAGCATCATGACGGTCCCGGCGACGCCCGCCACCACGGCGGGCCACGGGCTCAGGTGGAACGCACCCGACACGGCCAGCAGCGCGATGCCCAGCGTGTCGACCAGGAAGATCCACATCGCGAGGCCGTCCGACGGCAGGGCCACCTGGGCCCGCGGCAGGTTCGCGGCCTGAGGGATCGCCGAGCCGAGCGGGCGGCGCAGCGTCTGCTCACCGATCAGCAGCACCAGCAGCAGCAGTGCGGCGACCACCGTCCAGGTGTCCTCGTCGTGGGCCATGCCGACCGCGAGGGCGGCGGCGGTGGCCGCGACGCGGGCCACGACGCTGTTGCCGACCCACAGTCGCTGCTCGGTCTTGGCGCGGACGTCCTTGGCCGCGAGCGAGATGACCCGGCCGGCGATCAGCACGACGGCGCCGAGCGCGGCTCCACGCCCCAGCACGCCGTCAGGGTCCGCCACGGCGGCCGCGATCGCCAGGACCGAGACCAGGTTGATCACGACGGGGAAGCCTCCGAGCGCCCGCGCGACGTACTGGATCTGGGATCGTCTCTGGCGGATGATGCGGAGCATGTGAACCTTTCAGGAGGGTGGCGCCCCGAAACCTAACACATGGGCAGATGCCCGGAATCGGTGCGATTTTACTGTCACAGAGGTGTGGGGTGGGTCTCCTGCAGGGCGGCGGCACGGCCGGCCGCGCGGCCGGCGTAGACGTCCCAGATGTCCTGGCACTGCACCGATTCGGGGCTCCACGGCTTCTGGGGACCGGTCCAGCTGATGGCCTTGGCGTCGTGCACGACCTCCAGGTCCGGCAGGCGGTTCCAGCTCGGGTCGAGGTCGGCCCGGTCGCCGCCGGCGTACGCGTTGAGGGTCTCCTGGACGTTCAGCCCGAACCGCTCGACCCAGGGCAGGAAGTGCCGGCAGAACTCGTCGCTGCGCATCCGGTCGAGGTCGAGCACCAGGACCGCGGCGCTGAAGGCCAGGAAGTCGTAGGCGTGCCGCGTGTGGTTGCGCAGGATCAGCTCGCGGGCCAGCGCGTTCTCCTTGGTCCGCTTGGAGGAGTTGATCGCGTTGATGAATCCGCTGCTGGCCTCCGCCTGCGGTGAGGTGCGCGCCGCCAGCGGGGATCCGGCCAGGTCGGTGTCGACCAGCTCGGCGATGTCTCCGACGCAGACCGTGTGGAGGTCGAGGTGGACGATTCGTGTCACGTCGCGCAGGAGCTCGGGCAGCAGGAGGCGATCCATCGTGGCGACGACGGTGCGCGAGGCCCGCCCGCCGAGGGCCGGCCCGTGGTCGACGTCGTCGGTCGGCAGCCACGTGAACGTCACGGTGGGGAAGCCGCGGGAGAACCGCTCGAGGTCGGACCGGTCGCGCCCCCGGTACAGGACGTAAGCGTGGATCGGCCGCGTGGCGCCGGAGACGACCGACTCCAGGACGACCGCCAGCCGGTCCAGCGGTTCGCTGCCGAGCGACAGCTCGACCGCGACCGGCTCGCCGGCGGGCGCCTCGGCGGTGCGCTCGATCGTCACCGACCGCTGCAGGATGGTGCGGCAGGCCTCGGTGACGTCGAACGACACCTCGTCGATGTCGGAGACGCCACCCCGCACGGACTCGGCCGCCGCGACCGCCGGGGCGGTGAGCTCGCGCCACAGGGCGTACACGTCGGCCTCGGAGCGACCGGCGCCGATCGCGCCGATGACGGGCTCGAGCAGTGCCAGCATCGATCCCCGGATGTCCTCGTAGGCGGCGTCGTCGATGTCGATCAGGCCGTCGAAGCGCACGTCGGCGGGGTTCTTGGCGCGGAACTCGACCTCGGCCCCGAGCGAGCGGGCCGGCAGGTAGCAGTGCAGTCGTGACGTCACGACGGTCTTGTACTGGCTCTGGTAGCTCGTCAGGACGTCGATCGCGTCGTCGACGTTGTCGGCGAAGCTGCGTCGACGGATGTCGGGGTCGGTCTGCTTCCACTCGACCCCGGGGCCGGTGGCGGGGGTGTCGACGTACAGCGTTCCGCTGGGCGTCGTGCTCGGACGGGCCGGGAAGACCGTGTCGACGGTCGTCGTGAGGCAGCCGGAGAAGAAGGCGGGGACGCCGGCGGCCTGGAGCAGGTGCACAGTGTTCCAGTCACGGCAGCCGACCGGGGCGTACTTCTTGAGGTACTCGATGACGCCCTCGGTGAGGAACGTCGGCGCGTTGACGTGGAACGAGACGAAGATGGGCCGCAGGCGGGGGTTGAACGGCATGTCGAACGTCGTGCCGAACTGTCGGTGCATGTACCACCCGAAGGCCAGCATCCAGGTGCCGTCGGGCACCAGGTCGTGGCTCGTCGCGTCGCGCTGCACGCGGTAGAGGGTCACCTCGGCGTCGTCGCCGTCGACGACGCGCTCGGGCTTGACCCGCTCCTGCAGCATCTGCGCGACACGGACCGCCTCGGTCTCGCCGCTGAACCGGAAGCCGCTGCGGCGCACCAGGTGACCCAGCGACGCGATGGTCTGGACGTGGTCGCCGAGGTTCTTGGAGGCGAACGCCTCGTCCGGCTGCTTGTAGTCCAGGACCGCGAACGGCACGGTGCCAGCGGGTGCGGTCACCTCCTGCTTCGCGGCCTCGGCCGTTCCGTACCAGTCCTCCAGCCATGCGATGCGGTCGACGAGCGGCCCGTTGCCATCACGCTCGGCACCGGAGCGGGCACGCGAGAGCGCCTCTCGCGACTCGGTCTCGTACGCCCGGGCGAAGCTCGTGCCGGCGATGTCGAACCACTCAGCCGGCGTGGCGTCCACGCTGTCGCCACGCAGGGCCTCGGCGAGGGCCTCGCCGGCGGCCACCGGCTCGGTCGCGAAGCCGGAGCGGAAGAGCTCCGCGGGAGCGAGCCGCAGCGTCTGCTCCCGGTCGGCCGCGACCAGCAGCTCCCAGGCCATGGCCGGCAGCTGGTCCTCGACGGCGACCAGGCCGGCGATGACGTTGCCGACCGACGCGAGGTCGGGGTCGCTACGCAGGACGTTCGCCAGGGACCGCACCCGGTCGACCGAGCCGGTCCGGATCATCCGCCGCGAGGCGTCGACCAGGGCCCGGTCGAAGGGCTCGTTCCGGGCGAGGCCCGTGAAGAACAGGTCCTGGGCGCCCCACGCCCTGAGGACCCGCTTGACCTTCCTGACGTGGGCGACGGCGGGGGTCTTGGGAGCCGCATCCGGCTCGTACGCGCCGGGAACCCGGTCGACGATCCGGCACACGGCCTCGTAGAACTCCTCGAGCCTGCGGACGCGCTGACGCTCGAGCCGGTCCTGCGACACCGCGCCGGCAGTCGACTCGTCCTCAGAGCCCAGCAGCGTCGTCTGCCAGTCGTGCAGGTGCCGCTCGGCCCGGCGGAGGGCCTTGCCCACGAGGGTGCGGGAGCCGCCCGATGAGCCTCGTTCCGATGCAGTAGCCACGTGATCACCTAGTCGTCGATGGTCGGGTCCGACCCGGGGGTCCGAAGGCGTCAACCTCCGGAGTCACCCTATAGAGGGCGGGCGAGGTATCCCGAATCGCGTTGGTGCCGAACCGGGATCTGGGACGGGCCACAGTTGGGCTCCGACACGGGTGCGAAGCGATGGACGCGCACGCGATGCGCCGGTACCGTCCACCTCGTCCACGCACGTCGGAAGGGATCGTGCCGAGTCATCGGCAGCCGCCCAGTATCGTGGATCAGCGCGACGCGACACGGGTCCGTCCAGGTCCGCCGACGCTGTTCCAGACCACGACCACCGAGAGCGCAGTCCCCATGCACCTTGACCGTAATGCCGTCGTCATGACCTCCGACGCCGCCGACAGCCACGTTGCCCGGTTCATCGCCGCTGGTTCGGGGCAGTAGTGCTCGCCTTCATCACGTCGCTGCGTCACCCGAAGAACGCCAAGGACTACGCCGAGGTCGAGTCGCTCCTGCGCGACACCCTCCGTTCGGTCACGGGGCAGACGTCGGACGACTTCGTCGTCATCGTGGTGGGCAACCGTGCCCCGAGCTTCCCCCTGCCGGACCGGGTGCACTTCGTCGAGGTCGACTACCCGGCTCCCGCGCCACGCAACGTCCGGATCAGCCGGTCCCCGTTCATCCGCGACAAGGGGACCAAGATCGGGATCGGCCTCATCGCCGCCCGGCAGTTCTCCCCGGACTACGTGATGATCTTCGACGCGGACGACTTCGTCCACCGCGGACTGGCCGAGTTCGTCGGCAAGAACCCCGGGCAGGACGGCTGGGTCATCGAGGAGGGCTGGATGTACTCCCGGGCGCGCAGCGCCATCCGGCCGCAGCCCAACTTCAACCGGACCTGCGGGACGTCCTTCATCATCCCGTTCGAGGCGTACGGCGTCCCGCCCGAGCTGGACGTCACGGCGACCAGGTCCGAGGTCCGAGCCGCCTACGGCGAGCGGATCTCGAAGATCATCGGTGCCCACAAGTGGGCCGACAAGTGGTTCGCCGAGCGGGGCATGCACGTGCAGCCGCTGCCGTTCAAGGGCGCGGTCTACCACGTCGACACCGGGGAGAACCACTCCCGCAACGTCATGTCGGGCAAGGCGCGCCCCCTCAGCCCCGAGCTGGCAGCCGAGTTCGGGATCCGTCCCGTGCGCGGCCGCCTGAGGACGTACTGGGCCTGCTACGCCAGCGAGCCGATGGCGAGGCTCGACGAGCGCCTGAGCCCCCTCATGAGCCCGATCGCCCGCCTGATCAGGCGCGTCTACCGAGGTGTGCGCCGCAGGGTCCGGCGCGCCTCGTGACCCTCGACAACGAAGGACCATCGATGACCGAGAAGCCCGAGCGGATCTGGGTGCGTTCCTGCCAGGTGCCGACCGCCAAGCTCAGTCCCCTGAAGTCGACCGACTTCATCGGCGGCAACCAGGGCAACCTCCTTTACCAGTTCTCGACCTACCGCGCGCTGGTCCGCGACGACGTCGAGCTCCGCACGATCTCCTACGGCAAGTTCTCCAAGGGCGCCGTGGAGGAGCGGGCCGAGTGGATCAACTCCGAGTGCGACCGGCTGGTCCTCCCGCTGTCGAGCTCGTTCCGTCTGCAGAACCTGAAGAACCTCGACCTCTGGGCCGATCTCGTCGAGCGCCTGACGATTCCCGTCACGGTCGTCGGGATCGGCGCGCAGCTGCGGCTCCAGGACGTCCGCGCGGGCACCTTCCTGCCCGCCCGGGTCACCGGCGTGACGGCGTCCGCGGGTGAGATCGAGGAGCACGAGGCGGCGGCCCGGCGGTTCGTCGCCGCGGTCCTCGACCGGTCGGCGTCGATCGGCGTGCGCGGGGAGATCAGCAAGCGCTACGTGCAGTACCTCGGGTTCCCCGAGGACCGGGTCGACGTGATCGGCTGCCCGTCGCTGTTCACGTGGGGGCCGGACTTCCAGATGCCCGAGCACGACGTCAAGCTCAACCGCCGGAGCAAGATCTCCCTGTCGTTCGACCACCGCATCGAGGACAGCGCCGAGCTGCTCGACGAGACCATCTCGCGCTACCCCCGCTCGACGGTCTACATGCAGGAGAAGCTCGCCGCCCAGATGGTCATCACGGGGGAGGACACCCGGCCGGACTGGGTCGGTGACGACCGGTTCCCGCTCAAGACGTCGCACCGCACGTTCCGGCAGCACCGGATGGTCTACTACCCGACCGCATGGTCGTGGATCCGTCACCTCGAGGACATGGACTTCGCGTTCGGTCCGCGGCTTCACGGGACGGTCGCCGCGACCCTGGCCGGCACCTCGGCACATCTGCTCGTCCACGACTCCCGCACCCTGGAGATCGCGGAGCACCACCACCTGCCGCACACCCTGACCGACGACCTGGGGTCCGTGCGCTCCGCGGCGGACCTCGCGGCTCGCCAGAACTACAGCGCGTTCAACGCGGCCTACCGCGAGCTGTGCGGACGGTTCACCGGCTTCCTGGAGCGCAACTCGCTGCGCTCGGCGTACGACGAGCCGGGAGCGGCGCTCGAGGCGTTCGACGCGTCGCTGGAGTCCCCGGCCCGGGTCCCCGGCGTGGTCAGCGCCCAGGGCGTGCCCGCCAACCTGCGCGAGCGGGTCGTGGCGCGGGTGCGTCGCGCCCGGTCCTGAGGGCAGGACCTACCGCGGGCGGGACACGATCGGCGGCGTCGCCTGGGCCTTCGCGATCGAGCGGTCGAGCTTGCGCAGGCGATTCGCTCCGTCGTACGCCGTGACGAGCCCATTGCGGTGCAGGAAGTCGATGTAGGTGTCGAAGCGCGCCGGGTAGGCCTCGTTGAACGCCGTGTAGTCCGTGCGCTCCCACAGCTCGGCGGCCGTCGGCGGGGCGTCCTGCTCGTGGAAGTTCGAGTGCGGGATCGCGTGGTACTGCGCGAGCTCGAGCGTGCGCGAGTCGTGGGCCAGCAGGTGCGCGGGAGTGCCGCCGAGGATCGCGGCGATGTTGCCGTGCAGCCGGTTGCCGAAGACGAACTGCATCCTGCCGAGCGTGGAGATCCAGCCCCACGGGGTGGGGAAGAACTGGAGCCGACCCTCGCGATACAGGCGGTGACCCGTGTGGATCGGGGTCCGCGGGTCCCGCTTGGTCATGTCGAACTGGTCCTCGCCGGTGATGATCATGCGCGCGGACTTCAGGTCCTGGGAGGGGCTGGTGAGCCGCGGGTAGAGCTCGGCGTTGCGCTCGACCACCTCGCCGATCCCCCGCACGCGGTAGTCGACGTTCATCGAGATCATCGAGTCGGCAGTGATCGGCCCCTCGCCCTGGTGCACCCGGAAGTCAGGCCCCCAGGTGAACACCGACGGGCAGCCGATGACCTCGATGCGGTCGTCGGGGAGACCGAGGCCGACGAGATAGGCCTTCGTGACCGGGCCGCGGACGCCGAAGGTGACCGACTTCTCCAGGACGGCCTCGACGAACGCGCGGACGCGGTCGTCGTGGCGTGCGGACTCCTCGACGGACGGCAGCTTGCGTCCGCCGGTCTTGCCCATGCGGATCGTGGTGGCGTCGTCCTGTGCCGCGGTGATCGTGGCCTGGGCGCCGACGCCCACGACCGTCACCGGCACGTCGAGGCCCCGCACGAGCTGGGTCATGGCCTCGAGCGAGTCGCCGTTCTTGTAGCGGAACACGTTGGCCAGCGGCACGACGTAGTGGTCGTAGCGCTTGTTGATCTTGCGGATCCAGGCCGAACGGTCGACGAGGTGGGCGTCGAAGGCGCCGGTGTCGATCTTGTTCGACCGTGCTGCCAGCGTGCGGACGACACCGTTGGCGTACAGCAGGTTGCCGGCGTTGGCGCCCATCCGCTCGGCGGAGGCCATCGGTCCGAGCACGACGCTGGGGTCCTGGGCGGCACGAATCAAGATGCGGGTCATGTGATCGGCAAGTCTCTCGGTCGAACGGGCGCTGCGTGACTCGCGAAACCGCCCACCCGGACATGATACGGGCGGCACCTGCGGACCGGTCCAAGGACGTTCGGGGCTGCGAGCGGTCGCTCGTTCGTGCACGGGATCGGGCCGGGCCCCCTTGTATGCTGGTGCGGCGGCCGACCACGAGTTGCCGCTCCTCAGTCCTGCCACCGCAGCGAGCCCCGGCGCGGGCCACCCGACCTACCGAGAAGAAGGCACGTGAAACGCATTCTGGTGCGATCCCCGAAGGATCCCTTCCACGTCATCAGCCCCGAGCACGCCCTCGCCCTGTATCCCAAGGGTGTCTTCGGCCGCAACGTGGGCAACATGATCTTCACCGAGTCGATGCACCGGCTGATCACCGTCCCGGGCGTCGACGTGGTCTCCGACTCGTTCCTGAGCGAACGCCTGCCCGACTCGCGCGCGCACGCGGCCCGGATCAATGAGGAGTTCGACCAGTTCGTCATCCCGCTGGCCAACGCCTTCCGGGCGTCATTCCACCGCAACCTGACACAGATGACGCAGCTCATCGAGCGGCTCGACATCCCCGTCGTCGTCGCCGGTGTCGGCGTGGCCGGCGGCGTGGGCAGCCTGGACAACCCGTTCCCGGACAACCCGCCCGAGGTGACCGCGACGATCAAGCGCTTCCTCACGACCGTCCTTGACCACTCCTCCACGATCGGCGTGCGGGGCGAGACCACGCGGGACTACCTCGCGAGCCTCGGCTTCGGCGACGAGCACGTCGAGGTCGTCGGCTGCCCGTCCCTGTTCCGCCGTGGCGACGAGCTGCGCGTGGAGAAGAAGTCCGACCGGTTGTCCGAGGACAGCCACTTCACGATGAACCTGTCGCCGTATGTCCCGATCATGGACGAGGTGTCGATCCGTCACGCCGAGCGCTATCCCCACATGGTCTACATCCCGCAGGGTCACGACTCGCTGGAGATGCTGCTGTGGGGCGTCGACCGCAACCCCAAGAAGCGTCCCGACCTGCCGGCGCACCCGACCCACCCGCTCTACACGGCCAACCGGATGCGCTTCTTCGTGGACCCGGCGACGTGGAACGACTACCTCGCGCAGCAGGAGTTCTCGTTCGGGACCCGGATCCACGGCAACATCGCCGCGATCAACGCCCGCACCCCGGCGCACGTGCTCGCGCACGACGCCCGGACGCTCGAGCTCGCCCGTTACCACGAGATCCCGCACACGCTCGTGCCCGATCTGCCGCCCCAGGTCGACGCCGCTGACCTGTTCGAGCAGACCGACTACAGCGCCTTCAACGCCGGGCACCCGGAGCGGTTCGCTAAGTTCCGCCGGTTCCTGGAGAAGAACGGCGTCGAGCACGTCTACGAGGAGGGCAAGAGCAATCCTGCCTACGACGAGCGCATGGCGTCGACGCCGTTCCCCCCGGCGGTCGAGACGATGTACTCGGACTCCGCCGAGGCCCGCATCGCCCTGATCGCGCGGGTCGGCGAGCTCTACAAGTCCTCCGGCCAGCGGAGCCTCGAGCGCCGGCACACGCCGGTGTTCCCGTTCGCTCCCGTGGTCGAGGAGCCCCAGCAGACCAAGCAGGCCACCCCGCCGGCCCGGGCGCGCGTGTCCGCCCCGCTGCGGAAGGTCGCCAAGAAGGTGCTGCGCCGCAGCTGACCTGAGCGACGACGAGACGGCCGGGCAGCCTTGTTGCCCGGCCGTCTCGTGCTTCCTCACCGCGTCCCGGGCGCGTGGACGCCCACGAACCGGAGGTGAACGCCTACGGCAGGTGGATCGTCATCTTGATGAGGTTGTGGTCCGACGGGATCGTGCCGATGAACGAGCCGTTGCCGTCGACCTTGACGACCATGCGCCACGTGGCGACCCGGATCCTGGGGGACACGTAGGTGTAGTCGATGTGCGTGCCGTGGGGGAAGGCCGTCAGGGGCGCCAGCCGCTGGAACTTGTTGCCGCTGTTGTAGTTCGAGTCCATGATGTGCTCGGCCGTCGCGTCGGCGCCGGTCGACCAGGACGCGGTCGTGTTGTCGATCGGGTCGACGAGGCCGCCGCCGAGGAACGTGTCGTACTGACCGTTGGCGGGCTCGGCCGCGCGACTGGAGTTCATGTCGCCGACGATGACCGTCGGGCGTCCG
>JBEVDF010000006.1:0-4512 GCA_040514145.1 Aeromicrobium sp. | reverse complement strand
GCCAGGGTCGCGAACCTGAATCCCTACGGCGACGGATTCGTCTTCACGGCCGACGACGGGACCAGTGGCACCGAGCTCTGGTACTCCGACGGGACCGCCGACGGCACCGCGATGGTGGCCGACCTGACGGTGGCCGACGCTGGCGCGACCTGGCTGCTGGCCACGGGCCCGGGCGCGGTCTACCTCGCGGCCGACGACGGTGCCCACGGCCGCGAGCTGTACCGGTGGACCGGACCGGGAGCGACCCCGGAGCTGCTGGACATCAACACGACGGCGCGCACCTCGCCGGTCGAGGAGCTCGACGACGAGTGGCGCTCGGACTGGACGAACTCGAGCCCGGTCGAGCTGGGGATCGTCGGCGACGCGTTCGTCTTCAGGGCCGACCAGACCATCAGGACAGCCGGCGTCAGCGAGTGGGGAGATCACTACGTCGCGACGTCGGGCACGGGGGAAGAGCTGTGGAGGGTCGGCCCCACCGGCCCTCCACAACTCGTCAAGGACATCTCGCAGACCGACGCGTGGGGCGAGCCGGCGCCCGAGCAGGACACGCCGTTCGCCGACCGGACCGGCGCGGCGGTGATGGGCGGATCGCTGTACTTCCTCATCGACAGCACCGAGGCCGGCGTGTCCGAGCCGGAGCTGTGGCGCTCGAACGGGGTGGCGGCCGGCACCGTGAAGGTCGCCCACCTGCCGCTCGCGTACCTCGACGACCACTGGGACTTCGACCCGGTCGTCGCCGGTGACCGGCTCTTCTACCGCTCGTGGAGCGGGGACTGGGACGGGATCTGGGCCACGGACGGCTCCGGCGCGGGGCAGCGGGTGAGTCCCGCCGGCGACAGCACGGTGCCGACGCGGCTCGGCGACGGCGTCGTCTTCGGCCTGACGCAGGACGCGACGGGGCGCGAGCCGTGGTTCTCGAACGGCTCGTCCTCGACCCTGCTGGCCGACCTGCGCACTGGCACCGCAGGGTCGGGCGTCTTCCCGGTCGCCGCCTGGGGCTCGCACGCCTACTTCGGCGCGAACGCCGGGTCGGGACGCGACCTCTACCGGACCGACGGGACGGCCGCCGGGACCGAGCGCGTCATGGACCTCCCGAACGAGCCCGGGTCCGTCACGGACGGGCCGATCGTGTTCTACGGCGCGGGCGGTCTCCTGTACTTCCTCAACAGTCCTGACAACGATCGCAACGTCGGCAACGAGCTGTGGGCGTTCGACCCGAACCGGCTCGTCAGGTCGTCGACGACCGTCCTGCACGGGCCGGCCGTGGTCGCGTACGGCTCGGGGGCGACCGTGACCATCACGGTCAGCGGCACGGACGGACCACCGACGGGCACCGTCACTGTCCGCGACGGCCAGACGGTGCTCGGCACCGCGGAGCTCACGAACGGAGCGGCCACCTTCGCCCTGCCGAAGAGTCTCGCCCTGGGGGACCACGTCCTGACCGCCACCTACGCCGGGGACGCCACGTTCTCGTCCTCGACGTCGACGCCGGTCACCGTGCGGGTGAAGGCCGCGACGCGACTGGCGGGCCGGGTCAACGACCTCACGTTCCTCACCTCCGAGCGGATCCGCGTCACCGCCACGTTGCGGACCACGCCGGCCATCAACGCGACCGGGCGCCTGCAGCTCCTCGTGGACGGCCGCGTGCGCGTCACCGCGAGCCTCGCGGCGCGGCACCGGAACACCCTGACCCTGGTCAGCGCGCCCCTGACGCGGGGCCGCCACCGGCTCCAGGTCGTCTTCTCGCAGTCACCGAACGCCATGGACGCGCGGACCGGCGTCGTCACCATCACGGTCTACCGATGAGAGAGGCACTCAGATGAGGACGAGACGCATCACGCTGGTCGCGACGCTGCTCGCGGCGCTGGTCCTGGCCTTCGCGCCGGCCGCGCAGGCCGGCACGTTCAGGATCACCACACGGTGGAAGAACTGCGACACGTTCAAGGCGGCCATCGCCGTCCGGACCACGTTCAGCAACGTCGCCGCCACCCACGGCACCGGCAAGTACATGGTCAAGCGCTGGATCGAGTGGGAGTACTACAAGGGCGACACGTGGAAGGAGGCCGACCGCAACTACACGGAGTCGAGCTGGGTCAAGATCACCAACACGAGCTACGACTGGGTCACGACTCCGGGCGACCGGACGGCATGGCACAACCTCTACTACAGCCACTGGCGGGCGAAGGTCACGGTGAAGCTGATCAAGAACCGCAAGGGTCCGCGGGACAAGAAGGTCGACGAGGTCCAGATCTTCCCGATGAAGGGGTCGTTCCGCGAGCTCGGGAGCAACTGCGGCTACGAGTTCTGAGGACGCGGATCGATAGAGTCGCGGGGTGAGAGTCCAGCCGTCCCCCGAAGTCGCCGCAGCCCTGGACGAGGGGCGGCCGGTCGTCGCCCTCGAGTCCACGATCATCAGCCACGGCCTGCCGCGCCCCGACAACCTCGAGGCCGCGCAGGAGTTCGAGGAGATCCTGCGATCGCAGGGTGTCACGCCCGCCACCGTGGCGGTGCTCGACGGCGAGCTGAAGGCCGGGCTCACCGCCGACGAGCTCGCCCGGATCGCGAACGAGGACATCCCGAAGCTCACCGTGCGCGACCTCCCGGTCGTGCTGGGCATGGCGGGCAGCGGCGCCACCACGGTGGCCGCCACGTCCTGGATCGCCGACCGCGCGGGCATCCGCGTGTTCGCCACCGGAGGCCTCGGCGGCGTGCACCGCGGTGCCTCGGAGTCCTTCGACGAGTCAGCCGACCTCACCGTGCTCGCCGACGTGCCGATCACGGTGGTCTCGGCCGGCGTGAAGTCGATCCTCGACATCCCGGCCACCCTGGAGCGCCTCGAGACGCTCGGCGTGATCGTCCTGGGCTTCCGCACCAAGGACTTCCCCAGCTTCTGGCTGACCTCGTCGGGGTACGAGCTCGACTGGCGCGCCGAGGACGCCTTCGCTGTCGCCGCGGTCATGCACAGCCGCGACGCGCTCGGCCTGAAGTCGGGCATCGTCGTGGCCAACCCGCTGCCCGAGGAGAAGCAGCTCGATCCGGTGGTCCACGACGAGGCGCTCGAGCGCGCGCTCGCCGAGGCCGACGCGCAGGGCCTCTCGGGCAAGGAGGTCACGCCGTTCCTGCTCCAGCGCATCGTGGAGCTCACCGGGGGCGACAGCCTCGCGGTCAACCTCGACATCGCGCGCAACAACATCGCGGTCGCGGCGCGCATCGCCCAGGCAGCGGCGGAGTACCCGTGATCCTCGTCGTGGGCGATGTCGTCGACGACATCGGCGTCCTGCCCCTGGAGCCTGTCGCCCCGCGCAGCGACACCCGCGCCCAGATCCGGATGACCCCGGGTGGCTCGGCCGCGAACACCGCGGCGTGGCTGGGCTTCCTCGGCTCGGACACCCGGTTCCTCGGCAAGGTCGGCAACGACGGCGTCGAGCGCCACGGCGCCGCCCTGCGCGAGCACCAGGTGGAGCCGCGACTGGTCGCCGACCCGCTGCTGCCCACGGCCACGATCGTGCTCACCCTCGACGACGAGGCCGACCGCACGATGTACGTCGATCGCGCCGCCAACGGCACCCTGACCGCCGACGACCTGCCCGAGGACCTGTGGGACGGCGTCGAGTGGCTGCACCTCACCGGCTACACGTTCTTCGACCCGCAGACCCGCGACGTCGCGATCGAGCTGATCGCCGAGGCCAAGCGCCGCGGCGCCGGCGTGAGTGTCGACCCGAGCACCACCGCGTT
Organism: Aeromicrobium sp.; assembly: GCA_040514145.1. Lineage (GTDB taxonomy): Bacteria > Actinomycetota > Actinomycetes > Propionibacteriales > Nocardioidaceae > Aeromicrobium. The sequence goes on along the minus strand of JBEVDF010000006.1, from coordinate 777 downwards.
CCTGCGCGAGGTCACGCCCGAGGCGTTCGCGCAGTGGACCCGCGGCGTCGACGTGCTGGTGCCGAACCTCGACGAGGCGCGTCTGCTCGTGGGAGCCACCGGCCCGTTCGTCGACTTCGACACCCTCACCGAGATGTACCCGCACGTCGTGGTGACGCTCGGGTCGATGGGAGCGGCCTACGTGGCCGGCGGCGCGCGCGAGCAGGTGGCTGCGCCGCGGATCCAGGTGGTCGACACCACCGGCGCCGGCGACGCGTTCACCGCGGGGTTCCTGGCCTCCTGGCTCGAGGCGAGGGACGCGCGCGCCGCGCTCACCGCCGGCATCGGCGCGGCCGGCCGCTGCGTGCAGCAGCGCGGCGCCCGCCCCTGATCCCGTCCCGAGACGACGAACGCGCCAGCTCCCGTGAGGGGGCTGGCGCGTCGTCGTGTGAGGGCTGTCAGGCCTTCGTGTCGTCCTCGTCGCTCGCGGCGTCGGTGGCCGACCCGGTGAGGTCCTCGCCCGAGGGGTTGGCGTCGCTGAGCGGCGCCGCGTCCTCCGAGACCGGGTCCGGGGCGGGAGCGTCCTCGACCGGCGTGATCGCGGCGAGCTCCTCCTGCTCCGAGGTCGGCTCGGCGTGCTTCTCGGCCGGCAGCTCGGGCTCGGTGTCGTCGTACACGACCGACTCGGCGTCCGGGTTGGTCGTGTCACCGCTCTCGGGGTGCGGCTCCGGCTTCGGCTCGTCCTCCGAGGCCGTGTGACCCTTCGAGTCGTCGTCCTCCTCCAGCGAGTCGAGCAGC
>JBEVDF010000275.1:0-4251 GCA_040514145.1 Aeromicrobium sp. | reverse complement strand
GGCGTGGCGTTCCCGCCCCCCGACCGTCGTCGCCGTCCTCGTCGCCCACCGCGGATCGCGGTGGCTGCCGCAGACCCTGTCCTCCCTCGAACGACTCCACCACCGGCCCGATCGCCTCGTGCTGGTCCACGACGACAGCGACCCCGCCACCCGCGACCTCCTGACCGCCCACGCCGGTGCCACGCGGGTCGTGAAGGCACCGCCCAGCCTCGGGTTCGGCGCCCAGGTCGCCGCAGCGCTGGAGGCCGAGACCGAGGCCTACGACTGGATCTGGCTGCTGCACGACGACCAGATCTGCGATCCGGACGCCCTCTCCGGGCTCCTCGACGAGGCCACGGCCGACCCCGACATCGGGATCGTCGGACCCAAGGTCCGCGAATGGCCCTCCCTCAAGCGGCTGCTCGAGGTCGGCCTCACGGTCACCGGCACCGGCCAGCGCGAGACGATGCTGGAGTCCGGTGAGCCCGACGCCGGCCAGCACGACCGCCCGCGCGACGTGCTCGCGGTGGGGTCGGCGGGCATGCTCGTGCGGCGCGACGTCTGGGAGAGCCTCGGCGGCACCGACCCGCGGCTGCCGCTGTTCTTCGACGACGTCGACTTCGGCTGGCGCGCGAACCGCGCCGGCTATCGCGTGCGCACCGCGCCGCGCTCGATCGTGTTCCACGCCGAGGCCAGCAGCAACCGGCGGCGGGTCCGCCGCAAGGGCGTCAAGGAGCACGCGGGCGAGCGTCGCGCCGCGGCCCTGCACACGATGCTGGCCAACAGCGACCCGATCGGGTTCTTCCCCACGAGCATCCGCCTGTTCCTCGGCTCCCTGCTGCGGTTCGTCGGCTTCATCGTCGGCAAGGACCTCCGGTCGGCTCGCGGCGAGATCATGGCCATGATCACGGTGTTCGCCAACCCCGGGCCCATGATCACCGCGCGCCGCCGGCGCAAGCCGCTCGTGAAGCGCCGGAACCGCGAGTTGAAGGACCTGTTCGCACCGTTCTGGATGCCGTACCAGCACGGGCTCGACCTCGCCGCGTCCACGATGCAGGCGGTCGTGCGGCCCGAGTCGGTCGAATCGCTCGGACTGCGCACGATCGGCGTCCCGGAGGACGACGAGGAAGACCCCGTCGTCGTGGACCAGCCGCCGTGGTGGCGGCGCCGGCCCTGGCTCACCTGGGTCCTCGTGCTGCTCGCCGGCTCGCTCGTCGCCGCTCGCTCGGTCGCCGCGGGCCAGCTGTTCAGCCCCGTCCTGCCCGCCTCCCCGGATTCGGTCTGGGCGTGGTGGGGGCTGCTGTTCGAGCGGTCGCACGCCGTCGGGCTGGGGAGCGCCGACGGGGCTCCCGCCTATGTGGTCCCGCTGGCGGGCGTCGGCCTGCTCGCGTGGTTCGCGCCCGGGACGATCCCGTGGATCCTCACCGTCCTGGCCGTGCCGTTCGCGGCGCTGACGGCCCACCGCTTCGGCCGCCTCGTCAGCGACGACCGCCCGGTGCGCATGGCGTGGGCCGTCTCGTACGGACTCGTCGTCGCGGTCACGGGCGCCGTCTCCGGCGGCCGTCTCGGCACCGTGATCGTGCTCGTGGTGGCGCCGCTGTTCGCGAACGTCCTGCTGCGCCTGGTGCTCGAGCCCACGTGGACCCGTGCGGTCCTCGTGGGCCTGTGGATCGCGCTCGTCGCCTCGTTCGCTCCCTTCGCGTGGGTGCTGGGGATGGTGTCGCTGGTCGTCAGCGGGCTGCTCGTGCGGCCGGCCGCGCGCTACCTCGCGCTGAGTGCCGTCGTCGGCACCGCCCTGCTCGGGCCCTGGCTGCTCGACCGCGTCCTCTCGGGACGGATCTGGTGGGAGGTCGGCAACCCCGTCGACGCGCCCGCGTCCGCGTGGGACGTCGTCACCGGCACCGGTGGCGGACCCGGGGCGGCGCCGTGGTGGATCGCGGTGCCGCTGATCGTGCTCGCGGTCGCCGCGCTCGTGCCCGAGGCGACCCGTCGCTCGGTGACCGGCGCGTGGATCGTCGCCGTCGCGGGCCTGGCCGCCGGCCTGCTCGCCTCCGTCTCCACCTATGTCCCCTACCCGGGGGCGCCCGCCGTGCGGGCCTGGGCCGGGCTCGGGGGCGGCTTGTGGCTCGGCGGCCTGCTCACCGCCGTGCTCTTCGCCTGGCCGGTCCTGCGCACCCGGCGCTACCGCCGCTGGCGGCGCCCCGCGATCGCCCTGCTGGCGGCCTTCCCGATCCTGGCCGGCAGCTGGCTCGTCGTGCGCGGGATCGACGATCCGCTGGAGTCCGGCGACGCCCGCGTCGTGCCCGCGTTCCTGGCGGCCCGCCCCGGCACCACGGTCATCCTCACCGGCGACTCCGAGGCCGGGATCGTCGCCGATGCCGTCGTCGGCCCCGGGCCGTACCTCGGCGCGGAGGCGCTGCGCACCACCGCCGAGCGCGAGCAGCGGCTGCACGACACGGTCGTCTCGCTCGTCACGACTCCCACGCGCGCCGACGTCGACGAGCTGGCCCGGCTGGGCGTCGACAGCATCTACGCCCCCGAGGTCGACCTCGACCTCGCGCGCCGCATCGACGCCGCGCCCGGCCTGGCCCAGAAGGGCAGCGACTCGCCCGACTCACGCGTGTGGTCGGTGACGTCCGAGGTCGCGGCCGAGCCCGCCCCGCAGGCGGGGCCCGCGCGCCCGTGGCTCGCCGGGCTGTGGGTGCTGGCCTGGCTCGCGGCGTTCGTCGGGGCGCTGCCGGTGCGCCGCGCCGCGGCCGAACCGTCGCCGGACGAGGAGGACGACGCATGACCACTCGATTCCCCGTGCGCTACGTCCTGCCGGTGATCGCGCTGCTGCTCGTCGGCGCCGTCTGGTTCGTCCCCGAGCCCGAGCCGCCCGTCGTGGCGGGCGGCAGCCAGTCCGTGGAGGTGCGCCAGACCGTCTGGGCCTGCCCCGTTCAAGCGGGCTGGACCGTGGCCGCCGGCCAGGTCGCGCCGGGCACCGAGGCCGTGGCCCGGCCGATTCCGCAGGAGGCGGCGGCCGACCCCGTGTGGGCGCGGGCCGACCGCTGGCGCACCGCCGAGCCGGGAGGCGACGCGCTCGTGCTCGAGCAGTCCGGTGAAGGCTCCGGATCCGTCGGCTACGTCGCGGGGACCACCAAGGGCGACGCCGTGCTCGGCGCGTGCCCGCCGGTGATCGACGAGGCCTGGTTCGCGGGTCTGGGCGATCGTGGACGCACGAGCGCCACGATCACGCTGGTCAACCTCGGCGAGAACCGCGCCGTCGCCGACCTGACCTGGTGGGGCGAGAACGGCCCGATCCAGTCGATCGACACCTCGGGCCTCGTCGTGGAGGCGGGGCAGCGTCGCGAGATCTCGGTCGACCAGGTCGCCGCGGGGGAGGGCGCCGTCGCGGCCCACGTGTCGCGCCGCCGCGGAGCACTCACCGCCATGGCCCTCGACGCGGGTCCGGGCGGCGCCGACCTGCTCAGCCCCGCTCCCGGACCCGCCACCGAACAGGTCCTGGCCGGGTTCCCGAAGGGCGACGACACGCGCCTCGCGCTGGTCAACCCCGGTACGTCCACGGCACACGTCGCGGTGGCCGTGCGGGGTCCGGGCGGGTCGTTCGCCGCGCAGGGCCTGGAGGATGTGTCGGTCGAGCCCGAGTCCACCCGGGTCGTGGCGATCCCGTCGTCGGTCGACCTCGATCGTGCCTCGCTGGCGATCACCTCCGACCTCCCGGTGGTGGCGTCGGCGGCGGTGGAGACCGACGGCGACGTCGCCCGCATCGCGCCGGCTCCCACGCTCAGCGGGCCCGCGATCGTGCCCACCGCGCTCGGGGGCACCGCGGTACGGACCGTCCTCACGAGCAAGGATGCCGCCGAGGTCGAGGTGGAGGCGTTCTCGGCCTCGATGGAGTCCCTCGGCACGAGCCAGGTGGTGCTGGAGGCAGGCGCCTCCATGCTCGTCCCGGCGCCTGAGGGCCGCCCGGCCTATCTCGTGCTCACGCCCAAGGACGGCCAGCGGGTGATGGCTGGGGCGTGGCAGGTCGACGGCGACCGGATCGCCGCCACCGTGGTGCGCCCGGCGCCCGTCTCGGTCATCGCGCCCGGCGTCTCGGTGCGCTGACCCCGGGTCAGGGACGGGGGTCGAGGTCGTCGGGGTCGTGGTGCCAGACCTCGCCGAGTCGGGTGAGCAGGACCGTCCAGACCAGCTCCTCGAGGTCGGCGGCGCTGCGGGCCCGGCCGATCACGGGCAGCCGGTAGATCACGATCCGGAAGCCGCCCGGGG
>JBEVDF010000181.1:0-10259 GCA_040514145.1 Aeromicrobium sp. | reverse complement strand
GTTGCCGACCACCGCGGTGCCGTCGGCGATGAGGCCGAACGTCTTCGCCGTGTTGAAGGCACCGGCCGCGCGGCCGACGATGCTGCCGCCGCCGTCGACGAACGCCTGCACCGCAGTACGGCCGGCCGTCTGGGTGTCGTTGAAGCTCAGCGCGGAGCCGAGCCACAGCACGTCGACGTCGTCGAGGATCGCCGGGTTCGCCGTGATCGTCGCCGCCGTGACGGCCTGCAGGTCGTCGAAGCCCAGCTGGGTCAGCGAGAGCAGGTCGTCCTGGTTGCCGGAGTAGCCGATCTTCAGGTCCTGCAGCCCTCGCGTGGACTCGTCGGACAGCTGCGCGATCTCGGCGGCCGTCGCCTTGTCGACGTCGACGTCGAACTCCTTGGCGGCGTACTCGAGCGCGTCGCGGGCCTCGTCGGCCTCGACGATCGCCGAGCCGTCAGCCAGGACGGACACCGCGATGTCGTCCTCCAACAGCGCGTTCAGCGTGCGGAAGTCGTTGACGCCCGCGAGCTCGAACGTGAGGTACGAGCCGCTTGCGGCGACCTTGCCGTCGGCGTTGCCGCTGAGCACTCGCGTGCTGGCGGGCAGCGAGCCCTGGCCGGTGGTGCCGACGGCCTCGACGTCGACGCCCCAGAGGTGGCCCCAGCTCCAGGCGGACACGTCGTACATGCTCAGGATGCCCGGCTTGTTCGAGATGTCCGACCCCGGCGCCAGCAGCGCGTGGGCGAGGTTGCGGTTCGGCTGAGTCATGTCGACGACGTAGGAGCCGGCGGGATACGACGTGCCGTCCAGCGTGGCCGCGGCGTCGAGGCGACGGACGGCGACGTTGTGCAGCACCAGGCTCGACACGAGCTTGCGGGCGTCGGACAGCGAGCGCTGGCCGTCACCGACCGGGATGACGAACGCACGCGGGTACTGCACGGGCGTCTGGTCGTCGGAGTCGTTCCACAGCGGCTTCCACTCGGCCGGCCCGGGGACCGCGTCGATGTTCGCCTGCGTGAGGGCGACGCGCTCGGCGCCGACGTTCGCGCGCCGGAAGAACTCGACCTGGTCGTCGAGCATCGCGGCGTCGTTGGCGGTCACGTAGTCGACGATGCTCTTCATCGTCTGCTTCGCGACGGCCACGTTGATCGTGGCGCTCGCGGGCGTCTGCGAGCTGCTGTTCGGGCGCGACTTCGGCAGCTCGACCGTGTTGCTCACCGAGCCCGTGAAGGCGGCGTACTGCGCCGTGAAGATCGGCGGGAAGTCGTCCCAGCCGGTCGGGGTGTCGCGGTACGGGATCTTGATGTGATCGGTGTCGGCGCCGGTGTTGTCGGGGACGACCTGGCCGGTCACCACGTTGTAGTACGTGTTGCCGGGGATCGCGGCGTCCACCACGTCGCGCTCGACCTTCAGCGCCGCGGCGTAGGCGTGCGGGATGAACAGGTCGTACTCGTAGTCGTCGCCGTGCGGCGGGCCGCAGGGCTCGATCTGCAGGACGCCCGTGTAGCCGTGGAAGTCGGCCGCGTAGAGCGCCTGCACGGCGTGAGCGGTACGGATGAACGACGTCGACTCGGGCGTCGTGTTCGTGATCATGTCGCGGTTGGCGTCCAGGTTGAGCGCCGTGGCCCGCTGGCCGATCGTGCGACCGTCCGGGTTCAGCACGACGCTGAAGTACAGGCGGTGGCCGCGCAGCAGCGACTTGACGTCGTTCCACGGCGCGGTGGCGATCTCCTCGATGTAGTCCAGCGACGCGTCGGTGCCCTCCCACTCGTTGCCGTGGATGTTCGCGCTGATCCAGATCGGGGTCTTGTAGCCCGCCTCGAGGGCCGCGTCCGTCGCGGCGGCCTCGGGGTTGGTGCGGATCTGCTTGCGCCACGCGGTCTGCTGCGCGGTCTGGCTCTCGTCCTCGGGCGCGGTGACCGTGACCAGGTAGAGCTGGCGGCCCTGCGTTGACTCACCGACGATCTGCGTCGAGACCCGGTCGGACGCGCGCATCAGCGACTGCAGCCGAGGAGCGATGTCGTCGTAGCCGATGAGGTTGCCGGTGTCGGCCGCGTCGGGGTTGGTGTCCGGGTAGACCTTGAGCTTCGGCTGCACCGGGTAGGAGTCCGGCATCGCCAGGGCGCCCTCGGGCTCCTCCTCGGCAGCAGCCGCGCGCGCGGCCTTCGCGGTCAGGGACCCGGTGGTCGTGGACTCGGGGACGGAGCGGACGTTCGAGGACGGAGGAGCGGGGTCCTGGGCGGTGGCTGGGTTCGACCCCAGCACCGAGGCCAGGAGCGCGACGCTCGCGGCGGTGGCCAATAGACGGGTGGTGCGCACGGACGGACTTCCCTTCGGACGGGTCCGGCAGAGCGTCTGGTGGGGCACCACCGGCACGAGGATGCCCGCATTCTTGCGTCCGGCCCCCCGTTCGGGGAAGGGTAAGTTGCGCTTGGGGGTCAGGCCCAGACGGAATTAACGCCCGGGACCCGCCCCTCACGCACAGTTTCGCAAGCTCAGGATCGACGCGGGAAACGGCTGAAGTCCGGGGTGCGCTTCTCCTTGTACGCGTCCCGTCCCTCCTGCGCCTCGGCCTGCCCGTAGAACAGCAGGTTCGCGTCGTGCGCGAGCTGCTGGATGCCCGCGTAGCCGTCCTCGTGCGCGTGGAAGCTCAGCTTCGACAGGCGCAGCGCCCACGGCGAGAGCTGCAGCATCTCGCGGCACCACTTCAGGGTCTCGGCCTCGAGGTCGGCCAGCGGGACGACGGTGTTGACCAGGCCCATGCTCAAGGCCTCGTTCGCGTCGTACTGGCGGCACAGGAACCAGATCTCCTTGGCCTTCTTCGGGCCGACGAGATCGGACAGGATGCTCGCGCCGTAGCCGCCGTCGAACGACCCGACCTTCGGCCCGACCTGCCCGAACCGGGCGTTGTCGGCGGCGATCGTGAGGTCGCAGACGAGGTGCAGGACGTGGCCGCCGCCGATGGCCCAGCCGGCCACCATCGCGACGATCGGCTTCGGGGTGCGTCGCATCTGCACGTGCAGGTCGGTGACGTCGAAGCGGCCGGTGGCGCCCTCGTCGGACTTGTAGCCCGAGTCGCCGCGCACGCGCTGGTCGCCGCCGGAGCAGAACGCCTTCTCGCCCTCGCCCGTCAGCACGATGACGCCGACCGACTCGTCGTCACGCGCGATCGTCAGGGCCCGCGAGATCTCGCGAATCGTCTGGGGGCGGAACGCATTGTGGACCTCGGGACGACAGATCGTGATCTTGGCGATCCCGTCGGTCGTCGTCTCGTACCGGATGTCCGTCCACTCGCCCGCGGCGTTCCACTCAGTCATGGTTTCCACCCTAGGGTGGGCCGTGATGCACGATGACCTCGGCTTCGACCTCCCGTCGCTCGGCCCTGCCCGGCGCGTGGTCAGCCTCGTTCCGTCCCTCACCGAGGCGATCGCCGCGACGCGCCCCGAGGCGCTCGTCGGCGCCACCGACTGGTGCACCCACCCCGCCGGACTCGAGGTCGCCCGCGTGCGCGGGACGAAGAACCCCGACCGGGCCGCGATCGAGGCGCTCTCCCCCGACCTCGTGATCGCGAACAAGGAGGAGAACCGTGAGCTCGACGTGACCCGCCTGCGCGCGTCGGGCGTGCGGGTCTGGGTCACCGACATCACCACGCTGGACGAGGCGTTCGCCAGCCTGCGCCGCCTGTTCGACACGGCGCTCGGCTGGGGCGTGCCCGCGTGGCTGGCCGAGGCCGAGCGCGCGTGGAGCGAGCCCGCGGCGCCCGACGGCCGCCGTGTCGCCGTGGCCGTCTGGCGCGACCCGTGGATGGTGGTCGGCCGTGACACGTTCACCGGCGACCTGCTGGGTCGGCTCGGACTCGTGCACGCGTTCGCCGACTCGGCCGACCGGTACCCCCATGTGGAGGTGGCGGACCTCGATGCGGCCGACCTGGACCTGGTGCTGCTGCCCGACGAGCCCTACGTGTTCACGAGCACCGACGGGCCCGAGGCCTTCGGCCGGGTGCCGACCGCGCTGTGCAGCGGCCGGGCGCTCACTTGGTACGGCCCGTCGCTGCTGACCGCGCGCGCCGAGCTGGCCGCCGCACTGTCCTGATCAGGCGCTGTCAGTCCAGGAGCGCTGCGCTGGCCAGGTGGCGGGCGCCTTCGGCCAAGGGGGCGAGTTCAGGCAGTGGCGTGGTGGCGGTCAGGGAGCCGGCGTCCAGGTCGTAGTCCTCGCGCGTGACCGTGCCGTCCGTGGCCGTCAGTACCAAAGTCAGGCGTGCGTCCCTCCATGCCGCGACGGCGCCGCTGGCATCGAGTGCAGCCTCGCTGAGGTGGCCCAATCGCGTCATCGCCCTCGCGGCGAGGTCGACCCTGAGGAGCTCACCGTGACCGTTGGCGGTGTAGATCGCTCCACGATGGAGGTGACCGGACTTCATCGAGATCACCGCGGTGTGCTCTCTCAGAGTCGGATCGTCACGGCCGAACAGGCCCGCCGGCGTCTCCACGAGGAGCGTGGCCTCGCGTTGCTGCGTCCGCGGGTTCAGCGAGGCCAACCAGGTCTGCGATCGGATGCCGGGACGGATCTCGCCCTGACCTCCCTCTCGCACCGTGACCGCGAAGATGTCCTCCAGGTAGTGGAATCTGCCGTCGGCCCAGAACAGCTCCGACCCGTGACCCTCTTCGAAGTAGAGGGCCTTCCCATCGTGCGAGCTACCGGTTCGGGGCGACCACGCCACGACCATCGACGCCTCGGGCGACGTGGGATCGGCCCGATGGAGCGAGATCTTCCCATCCGGCGCCTCGATGCCGGCGTCGCGGACCCAGACCGCTCCCCCTCGAACGCCCGCCGGGCCCGGAACCACCCGTACCGCCGCGTGCCGTTCTGGACCCTGACCGTTCCAGTACACGTCAGTGGCGTACCCGTGCGGACCGGCCCCGGAGTTCAGGACGCTCACGCAGGTGCCGTCATCGGTGACCCCGGCCCAGTGCCCGATCCCGGTGTACTCGTCGCGCTTCCAACGCTGCGCACCCGTGTCGCCGATCCGCAGCGTCCCGTCGCCCGTGGTGGCACACAGCACCCGGCCCCGGGCGGCGAGCTTCCCGTTCATCTGATGAGGGATCTCCAGCACGGAAGTCCGACCTTCACCATCGATCAGGGCGACGTGCCCTTTCGGGTTCCACGCGTCGAAGTAGCTCGTGGACAGCACCGCGAGATCGTGCTCCTGACGCAGGCCAGCGGCCTCCAGCTCGGACCACGAAAGCCTCTGGTCCTCGTCAAGCGCCACCCCGCTGGTGCACGCTCCCACAGCCAGCGCCACGGCTCCCGCCAGCACCCACCCCTGCAAGATCGAGCGCACTGGGCCTCCTCGGTCGCGAATGGACTCGCGCGCACGCTTCAGCCAGGGACACGGTCGACTCGGACGGGAGGACGCCGTTCTCGTCGAGCTCTCTGTTGGCGATCGCGCCATCCGACCCTACTGGCCGTGCCACCTCGCATGGGCCAAGAGACGAAACCCGAGCTGGCCGCAGCGCTGTCCTGATCAGGCGCCCGGTTCGTCGATCTCGTCGATCGTCTGCTGGGCCACGGCCTTGCGGACCTGGGCCTTCTTCGAGATCGACTTGCGGGCCGATCGCGGGGCCTTCTTCTCCGGCACCGTCTCGATGTCGCTGCCGGAGACGATCTTCGGCTCGTGGGCGATGACGTAGGGCGTCTCGCCGACGATCGCGTTGTGGCTGCTCCACAGCAGGTACTTCAGCGTCAGGTTGGTCATGGTGGCGAACCGGTTGCGGTTGCCCAGCAGCAGCGCGACGTGGACGGTCACCCAGATGAACCAGGCCGGGAAGCCCTTGAGGCGGGGCAGGCCGCGCACCTCGGCGATCGCGGCGGCGCGACCGATCGTGGCCATCGTGCCCTTGTCGAAGTACTTGAACGGCTTGGGCATCTTCTTGTCATCGCCGGTGTGCGCCTTGATCACCTTGGCGACGTGCTTGCCGCCCTGGATCGCGGGCTGGCCCAGCTGGGGCAGCGGCGAGTCGGGGTTCACCGAGATGTCGCCGATCGCGAAGACCCCGGGCAGGCCACGGACCTGCTGGTGCTCGTCGACCTCGATGCGGCCGCCACGACCCTGGGGCACGCCCCACTCCTTGACGCTGGCGTGCGCGGCGACGCCGGACGCCCACACGACGATGCCGGCGGTGAGGAACTCCTGCTCGCCGTCGTGCTCGATCAGCACGCCGTCGCGGCGGACCTCCTTCACGGCGGTGTTCAGGCGCAGGTCGATGCCGCGCTTGATCAGCTCCTTCTTGGCGTACTCCCGCAGCTTCGGGTGGAACGGCGCCAGCACGTGCTCGCCCATCTCCACCAGCGAGATGTGGATCCGATCGGGGTCCAGCTCGGGGTAGGTCGTGGGCATGTCGAGGTTGCGCATCTCGGCCAGCGCGCCCGCGGTCTCGACGCCGGTGGCGCCACCACCGACGACGACGACGCGCAGGTCGCGGTCCTGGCCGTTCACGGCGGCGTCCTCGAGGTTCGCGAAGATCAGGTCGCGCAGCGCGAGGGCCTGCGAGCGGCGGTAGAGCGGCATCGCGAACTCCTCGGCACCGGGGATGCCGAAGTAGTTGGCCGTGACGCCGTTGGCCAGCACGAGGTAGTCGTAGGTGACCGTGATGTTGCCGTCGAGCAGGATCGACTTCCCCTCGTGGTCCATCGAGACGACGGTGCCCTTGAGGAAGCGGATGTTGTCCTGCTTGGCTCGCACGGCGCGCAGGAACCACGTGATGTCGCCGGGGTTCAGGCTGGCCGTGGCCACTTGGTAGAGCAGCGGCTGGAACGTGTTGTAGGTGTGTCGATCGATCAACGTGATGTCGACGTTGGCGCGCGCGAGCTTGCGCACCAGGGCCAGTCCGCCGAATCCGCCCCCCACGACGACGACGTGTGGACGATAGGACGCTCGGACCATGGACATGAGGTCCAGACTAACGAGCCTTTTTCAACGGTTCACGTCCGGGCGTGACCCTGTGAGGACGATCATGCCCGGCGGAACCAGGCTTTCGCCTCAGGCCGCGACAACTGGACGATCACGACGATCGCGCCGAGGATCCACACCAGCCCGACGGGCAGTCCGAGCGCGGCGAATCCGGCGGTGACGACGCTCACGACGATGAGCGCCCACCAGCCCAGCGGCGCGCCGGAGGCGGCCCACGCGGTGGCCGCCAGACCGAGCAGCGAGACCACGAGCCACCCGCCGAAGAGCCACGTGCCGATGGTGACCATCTGCGCCGCGGTGATCCCCGCGCTCTCGAGCTGACCCTGCAGCAGGTCGTTCTGCTCGTACTGGGCGATGACCTCGTCGCGCAGGCCGACCAGCGCGAACAGGACGACGCCCGAGCCCATCGCGCCGATCAGGTAGGCGATGCCGGAGATCAGCAGCGCGAGCCCCACGGGGCGCGGCCGGGCGGCGGCGGACACGACGCCGGGCTGCGGGTGGGCGGCGTGCTGGGCGGGGTCGTACGGGGGCGGCTGGACCGGCTGGACCGGCTGACCGGGCTGACCGGGCTGGTCCACCTGACCGGTGGCCTGGAACTGCGCCGGCGCGGACGGCACCGACGGGGAGGTGCCGAGCGACAGCGGCGTGCGCCCGTTCATCACGGCGAACCACTGTCGCGCGGGGGCGGTCCACAGCAGGTAGACGATCAGCAGGCCCAGGATCGCGGGCAGCAGGCCCGCCACGCCGGTGGCCAGGAAGCTCACCGCGCCGAGCCCCGCCAGCACGCTGAGCCCGATCCGCGAGGACTGATGGCCGCGGGCGGCGTAGAACGAGAAGACGGTGGCGGCGATCGAGCCGACGAGCAGCGCCATGACCAGCCAGCGCAGGGTGGGCAGGACGGCATCGGGGTCGGCGCCGAGCGGCTCGAGGCCCTGGCGGAGCGCCTCCTGGACCTCGATCGAGCCCCAGCCCGCGAGCGCCTCGTAGAGCGCGACGCTCGCCAGGACGCCACCGAGCCCGCCGTACACGCAGGCGAGCGTCACCGAGCGGGGCCTGGGGGTCGACATGCCTTCGATCCTCCCAGACCGCGCCTGAGCGTCGCACCCCCGGATCCGCGCCGATCCGGCCCGGACGGACCCGCGCCTCCCCGGGAGATTCCCGGGGAGGCGCGAGGTCACCACGCGAGCGGCGGTCAGGCTCGGCGCACGACCAGTTCGTCGGCGTCCGGCTCACGGTCGACCAGGACCGTGTCACCGTCGCGGACCTCGCCGGCGAGGAGCTCGCGGGCGAGCCGGTCGCCGATCGCCTGCTGGACCAGCCGGCGCAGCGGCCGCGCGCCGTAGGCCGGGTCCCAGCCGGTGAGCGCCAGCCACTCCTTCGCCGCCGAGGTCACGTCGAGCGCGATCCGGCGCGGGGCCAGTCGGTGCTCCAGCGAGGCCAGCTGCAGGTCGACGATGTGCGTGAGGTCCTCGACCCCGAGGGCGTCGAACATGACCACCTCGTCGAGCCGGTTGAGGAACTCCGGCTTGAAGGCCATCCGCACGACCTCCATGACCTTGTCGCGCTTGACCTGCTCGTCGAGGGCGGGATCGACCAGGAACGGCGAGCCCAGGTTCGACGTCAGGATCAAGATGACGTTGCGGAAGTCCACCGTGCGGCCCTGGCCGTCGGTGAGCCGACCGTCGTCGAGCACCTGCAGCAGGATGTCGAAGACCTCGGGGTGGGCCTTCTCCACCTCGTCGAGCAGCACCACGGAGTAGGGCCGGCGCCGCACGGCCTCGGTGAGCTGGCCGCCCTCGTCGTAGCCGACGTAGCCCGGAGGGGCACCGACGAGCCGCGCGACGGAGTGCTTCTCGCCGTACTCGCTCATGTCGATGCGCACGATCGCGCGCTCGTCGTCGAACAGGAAGTCCGCCAGCGACTTCGCGAGCTCGGTCTTGCCCACGCCCGTCGGGCCCAGGAACAGGAAGGAGCCCGTGGGACGGTCGGGATCGGACACGCCCGCGCGCGCCCGGCGCACCGCGTCGGACACGGCACGCACCGCGTCGCGCTGACCGACGAGCCGCTTCCCGAGCTCGTCCTCCATGTGCAGGAGCTTCTCGGTCTCGCCCTCGAGCAGTCGCCCGGTGGGGATGCCGGTCCACGACGCCACCACCTCGGCGATGTCGTCCGAGCCGACCTCCTCGTGCACCATGCGGTCGTCGGCGGCCGAGGCCTCCGCGGCCTGCGCGTCGGCGAGCTGCTGCTCCATCTGCGGGATCTCGCCGTAGAGCAGGCGGCTGGCCGTGGCCATGTCGCCCTCGCGCTGGGCGCGCTCCGCGGCGATGCGCGCCTCGTCGATGCGCTCCTTGATCTCGCCCACGGCGTTGAGGCCCTGCTTCTCGGCCTCCCACCGCTGCTCGAGCGAGCGCAGGGTCTCCTGCTTGTCGGCCAGCTCCTGGCGGAGCTTGGCCAGGCGCTCCTGGCTGGCCTCGTCCTTCTCGTGCTCCAGGTGCAGCTCCTCCATCTTCAGGCGGTCGACGCCGCGGCGGAGCTCGTCGATCTCGACGGGACTGGAGTCGATCTCCATGCGCAGCCGGCTGGACGCCTCGTCGATGAGGTCGATCGCCTTGTCGGGCAGCTGGCGGCCGGGGATGTAGCGGTGCGAGAGGGTCGCCGCGGCGACGAGCGCCGCGTCGGCGATCTCGACCTTGTGGTGCGCCTCGTACTTCTCCTTGAGGCCGCGCAGGATCGCGATCGTGTCCTCCACGCTCGGCTCGCCGACGTAGACCTGCTGGAAGCGGCGTTCCAGCGCGGCGTCCTTCTCGATCGACTGGCGGTACTCGTCGAGCGTGGTGGCGCCGATCATCCGCAGCTCGCCGCGGGCCAGCATCGGCTTGAGCATGTTGCCGGCGTCCATCGCCGAGTCACCCGTGGCGCCGGCGCCGACGACGGTGTGCAGCTCGTCGATGAACGTGACGACCTGGCCGTTGCTCTCCTTGATCTCGGCCAGCACGGCCTTCAGCCGCTCCTCGAACTCGCCGCGGTACTTCGCGCCGGCGACCATCGCGCCGAGGTCGAGGCTGACGAGGCGACGGCCGCGCAGCGACTCGGGGACGTCGCCGTCGATGATCCGCTGGGCCAGCCCCTCGACGACGGCGGTCTTGCCGACGCCGGGCTCGCCGATCAGCACGGGGTTGTTCTTCGTGCGGCGGCTGAGCACCTGGACGACGCGGCGGATCTCGGCGTCGCGGCCGATCACCGGATCGAGCTTGCCGTCGCGGGCGAGCGCGGTCAGGTCGATGCCGTACTTCTCCAGCGACTGGTACTG
>JBEVDF010000147.1:0-11177 GCA_040514145.1 Aeromicrobium sp. | reverse complement strand
TACGCGGTCTCGCCGGCCGACGACACGGGTCGCCACGACGACGCGGCCCGGCGCATCGACGGGCTGATGAACCGCTGGTTCCTCGACCCGGTGCTGCTCGGCCGCTACCCGCAGGACGTGCTGCAGGACCTCGCCGGCTCCACCGGCCTCGTCGCGATTCGCGAGGGTGACCTGGCGGTCATCGCGGCACCCCTGGACTTCCTCGGGGTCAACTACTACTCGCGCCACGTCGTCGCGGCCGGGCCGTGGCCCGGAGCCTCCGAGGTCGGGTTCGTCGATCGCCCCTGGCCGAAGACCGCCTCCGGGTGGGACATCGACCCCGCCGGGCTCGGCGAGGTGCTGCGCCGGGTCGGCACCGACTACCCCTCGATCCCGATCTACATCACCGAGAACGGTGCCGCCTTCGACGACGCCCTGTCCGCGCAGGGCACGGTGGAGGACCACGACCGCATCGACTTCATCGCGGGGCACCTCGCGGAGGTGGCCGACGCGGTCGACTCCGGGATCGACGTCCGGGGATACTTCGCATGGTCGTTGATGGACAACTTCGAGTGGGCCGAGGGGTACGCGAAGCGCTTCGGCATCGTCCACGTCGACTTCGACACCCTGGCCCGCACCCCCAAGGCCAGCGCTCGGTGGTTCGCCGAGCTCGCCCGGACCAGCAGCACGAAGGAGAGGGCATGACTGACAGCCGCCAGCCGACGCTGGAGGAAGTGGCCCGGCTCGCCGGAGTGGGGCGCGGCACGGCCTCGCGGGTCGTCAACGGCTCCGAGCACGTGTCGCCGCACACCCGCGACGCCGTGGAGCGTGCCGTGCGCGAGCTGGGCTACGTGCCCAACCAGGCGGCTCGCGCGCTCCGGACGCGCCGGACGGACACGGTGGCCCTGGTCATCGCCGAGGACGAGGAGCGCGTGTTCGCCGAGCCGTTCTTCGCCGGCCTCGTGCGCGGGATCTCGCGCGCCGTCGACGCCACGTCGCGTCGCCTCGTGCTCTCGATGGTCCCCGACGAGTCGCACCTGGCCAGGCTCGGCCAGTTCCTCACGCCGCAGCACGTCGACGGCGTCATGGTCGTCTCGATGCACGACGCGCTCAGCCTCCCGGAGAGCCCCGACCTGCCGATCGTGCACGTCGGCCGGCCCCGCGACGAGGGCGCCTGCTACGTCGACGTGGACAACCGCGGGGGAGCGCGCCAGGCCGTCGACCACCTCATCGGACGAGGGCGTCGGCGCATCGCCAGCATCACCGGCCCGCAGGACCTGGCGTCCGGACGCGACCGCCTCGACGGCTACCGCGAGGCACTCGCCGCGGCTGGGCTCCCGTTCGAGGAGCGCCTCGTCGAGCCCGGCGACTTCAGCGACGCCAGCGGCGTCAGCGGTGCGGCCGCGCTCCTCGAGCGCTGCCCCGACCTCGACGCGATCTTCGCCGCGAACGACGTGATGGCGCTGGGCGCCCTGCGCGAGCTGGCCCGCCGCGGGCTGCGGGTTCCCGAGGACGTCGCGGTGGTGGGCTTCGACGGCTCGCCCGCGGCCGCTGCCTCCACCCCCGTGCTGACCTCGGTCCACCAGCCCCTCGCCGAGCTGGGGGCCGCCGCCGTGGAGGTGCTGGCGCGTCGCATCGACGATCCCGGCGCGGAGGTCCGGTCGGTCGTCCTGCCGGCCGAGCTGCGAGCGGGGGAGTCCGCATGAGCCGCGTCGTGTTCGACGGGGCGACCCGCGTGTTCCCCGGGCAGGAGCGGCCCGCCGTCGATCACATCGACCTGGAGGTGGCCGACGGTGAGTTCCTCGTGCTGGTCGGGCCGTCCGGCTGTGGCAAGTCCACGACGCTGCGCATGCTGGCGGGCCTCGAGGACGTCGACGCGGGCCGCGTCCTGATCGGCGAGCGCGACGTGACCCGCGTGCCGCCGAAGGAGCGCGACATCGCGATGGTGTTCCAGAACTACGCGCTCTACCCGCACATGACCGTGGCCGAGAACATGGGCTTCGCCCTGCGGATCGCGAAGGTCTCCAAGGCCGACATCGCCGCGCGGGTGGCCGAGGCGGCCGACCTGCTGGGACTGACCGACTACCTCGATCGCAAGCCCAAGGCGCTCTCGGGCGGCCAGCGCCAGCGCGTGGCGATGGGCCGGGCGATCGTCAGGTCGCCGCAGGTCTTCCTCATGGACGAGCCGCTGTCCAACCTCGACGCCAAGCTGCGCGTGCAGACGCGCACCCAGCTCGCGGCGCTGCAGCGGCGGCTCGGCACGACCACCGTCTACGTGACCCACGACCAGGTCGAGGCGATGACGATGGGCGACCGGGTCGCGGTGCTCAAGGACGGCGTCCTGCAGCAGGTCGCGGCCCCGCGTTCGCTGTACGACCGGCCCGTCAATCTCTTCGTCGCCGGCTTCATGGGGTCGCCCGCGATGAACCTGCTCGAGCTGCCGATCGTCGACGGGGGAGTGGCCTTCGGCACGACCCAGCTGGCCGTGCCCCGCGAGGCGTTGCTCGAGGCCAGCGCGTCCACGATCGTCGTCGGCGTGCGGCCCGAGAACCTCACGATCGCGCCCGCAGGGCTGCGGATCGTCGTCGACGTCGTCGAGGAGCTGGGGTCCGACGCCTACCTGTACGGGCGCACCGAGGGCGTGACCACACCGGTGGTCGCCCGCGCCGACTGGCGCCATCCGCCGGTGAAGGGCACGCCCACCCACCTGGCCGTTCTCGACCCCGAGGCGGTGCACCACTTCGACCCCCGGACCGGCCTGAGGCTCGGTCGATAGCATCGAGCCCATGACACGTGTGGCGGTGCTGGGTGCGAAGGGCCGGATGGGATCGACGTCGGCGGCGGCGATCGAGGCGGCCGAGGGGCTCGAGCTCGTCGCCGGGATCGACGCGGGTGACGACCTCGAGGCGATCGTCGAGGCGGACGCGGAGGCGGTCCTGATCTTCACGACCCCCGACGTCGCGTTCGACCAGGCGCGCTGGTGCCTCGAGCGCGGGATCTCGGTGGTCATCGGCACCTCGGGCTTCGGTGACGACAAGGTCGCCGCGCTGCGTGACGTCGTCGGCCGGCACGACGGCGTCGGCGCGCTCGTGGTCCCCAACTTCTCCATCGGCGCGGTGCTGATGATGCGCTTCGCGGCCCAGGCGGCCCCCTTCTTCGAGTCCGTCGAGATCATCGAGATGCACCACCCCGACAAGGTCGACGCGCCGTCGGGCACGGCGGTACGCACGGCCGAGATGATCGCCCAGGCCCGCCGCGATGCCGGCTCGGCGGCGCTGCCCGACGCCACCACCACGGATCCGGACGGAGCTCGCGGCGCGAAGGTCGAGGGCATCCCGGTGCACGCCGTCCGCGCGCGTGGCTTCATCGCCTCGCAGGAGGTCCTGCTGGGCGACCCGGGCGAGATCTTCACCATCCGGCACGACTCGTCCACCCGGGAGTCGTTCATGCCCGGTGTCGTGGCTGCGCTGCGGTGGGTCCCCGGGCGCACCGGCGTCACCGTCGGCCTCGACGAGGTGCTCGGCCTCGAGTGAGGCGCCTCAGCCGACGATGAGCCGGAAGAGCGCCGTCGACGCGGCCGCGGCGATCAGCATCGGCAGGAACGACACCTTGCGCCACAGCAGCACGGCGGCCACCGCGAGCCCGACGACGCGCGCGTCCAACACGACGCGCTGGCCGTCGGTGAAGCCCTGCACGGCGACCAGGGCCGCGAGCAGTCCCACAGGGATGAACCCGGCCGCGCGCTCGGTGAGCGGGTGCTCGAGGACACGGTCGGGCACCGACAGGCCCAGCAGCTTCAGGGCGTAGCAGCCCACGGCCACCGCCAGGACGCCCCACCAGAGGTCAGTCATCGCGGACTCCCGTGGTGTCGGGGACGAACCTCAGCCCCACCAGGACCGCCGCGACGCCGCCGATGATGATCGGGGCCCCGGCCGGCGTGAACGGCACGAGTCCGAGCGCGACCGCGGCCGCCAGGAGCGCCAGCAGGCGCGAGGACGTGGAGTCCAGTCGCGGCCACAGCAAGCCCAGGAAGGCCGCGGCGACGGCAGCGTCGAGGCCGATCGCGCGGGGGTCGCCGATCCGCTCGCCCGCCACGGCGCCGATCAGGGTCATCAGGTTCCAGATCAGGAAGATCGTCACGCCGGTCCAGTAGAACCCCAGGCGCCCCTGCCGCGGGTCCTCCCGCACGACCGACATCGCCGTCGACTCGTCGATCACGAGGTGGGCGGTCGCCAGCCGGCGCAGGCCCTTCACGCGCAGCATGGGGGCGAGCGTGATCCCGTAGAACGTGTTCCGGATGCCCAGCAGGACCGCGGTCAGCGCGCCGGTCAGGGGCGCACCGCCCGCGGCGATGACGCCGAGGAAGGCGAACTGCGAGGCCCCGGTGAAGGCCAGGAGCGACAGGGCGCACGCCTGCAGCACCGAGAGGCCGCCCGTCGTGGCCAGGGCGCCGAACGTGACGCCGTAGAGCCCCACGCCGATTCCCACTCCGAGAGAGTCGGCGATGATCTCGCGGTCGGTGGTGAGCTCGCTCACGTCAGCATCGTGTGGAGACGGATCTGCTTCAGGGGGCCGGTGGCGCCGGCGAACTCGCGGTGCGCCCCGTCGGCGTCCCAGCCGGAGGCGACCAGCCAGGCGCGCAGGACGTCGTCGGCGGGGGAGACCCACCAGACCGCACGCTCGAAGCCGTCGGCCCGCACGGTGTCCACGCACGCGTGCAGCAGGCGCGACCCGTGGCCCTGGCGCTGGTGGTCGGCGGAGACGACGAACTCGCCGATCTCGGCGTCGCGCACCTGGTCGGCGTCGGGGTCGTGGCAGGGGTGCACGAGGGCGAAGCCGCGCAGGGTCGCGCGCTCGAGGGCCACGAGGGTGCGCATGCGCGCGTCGCGGGGGGCGCTGATCAGCTGGGTCCAGCGCTGCGCCATCACCGACTCGTCGAGGGCCTCGAGCTCGGCCGGGTCGACCGTGTCGGCGTACGTGCGGACCCAGTGGTCGCGCTGGACCGCGGCGATCCGGGCACCGTCGTCGGGCCAGGCCAGGCGGACTGAGAGGTCGGCGCTCATGACGCGAAGGCCTCACGCAGGCCCGAGTCCGCACCGTCGCGCTCCAGCGCGGTGGCGAACCGGTCGACGTTGCGTCGCGTCGGCCACGTGCCGAAGGCGAGGGCGGCCAGCGCCGCGACGACGGTCACCAGCATCACGGCACCGCCGATCAGTCCGGCGAGCCCGAGCACGGCGGAGAGCACGAGGGGCACCTCGAGCACGAGGAAGCTGCGGGCGATGTGGGACGAGAGCCGGCGCACCGACGTCTCCCGCGGCGCGGGGTCGCCCGCGGCCAGGGGCGCGGGGCGCGACCAGCCGCGCGAGACGTACGCGCCCGCGGCCAGGACGAGCGCGAAGAGCGCCAGCGCGACCCACCACCGCGCGGCGGGCTCGCCACCGCGGCCGAACACGACGACGACGAGCGCGGCGAACAGGACGGTGACCCCGAGTTGGAGGGCGACGAATCGCTTCACGTCAGCAGGAGTCGGAGTGGTGGGATCCGGCACGCCGGTCAGTATCTCACGGCGGTTCAGGCTGACGGTCGGGACGCATTGCTAGTCTGCCGACATGCAGGCCTACCTCGATCTCGTCCGCCGGATCCTCGACGAGGGGGTGGCCAAGGGCGATCGCACCGGCACCGGCACGCGCAGCGTCTTCGGGCACCAGATGCGGTTCGACCTCGCCGAGGGGTTCCCCGTCGTCACCACCAAGAAGGTGCACCTCAAGAGCGTCGTGGCCGAGCTGCTGTGGTTCATCGCCGGCGACACGAACACGCAGTACCTGCGCGACAACGGCGTCACGATCTGGGACGAGTGGGCCGACGACCAGGGCGACCTGGGCCCCATCTACGGCTACCAGTGGCGCTCCTGGCCGGCTCCGGACGGCCGCCACATCGACCAGCTCAAGGCCGTCATCGAGGCCATCAAGGCCGATCCGAACTCGCGCCGACACATCGTCAGCGCCTGGAACGTGGCCGACCTCGACGCGATGGCGCTGGCGCCCTGCCACGCGTTCTTCCAGTTCTACGTCGCCGACGGCAAGCTCAGCTGCCAGCTCTACCAGCGCTCGGCCGACGTGTTCCTCGGCGTCCCGTTCAACATCGCCTCCTACGCCTTGCTGACGCAGATGGTCGCCCAGGTCACGGGCCTGGAGCCCGGCGAGTTCGTGTGGACCGGTGGCGACTGCCACCTCTACGTCAACCACCTCGACCAGGCGCGCGAGCAGCTCACGCGCGATCCGCTGCCGCTGCCCACGCTGCGCCTCGACCCGTCCGTCACCGACATCGACGACTTCACGCTCGAGTCGATCACGATCGAGGACTACCGCTCCCATGCCGCCATCAAGGCACCGATCGCGGTCTGAGGGATGACGGTCACGATCGCGGTGGCGGTCGGCGAGAACGGCGTGATCGGGTTCGAGGGCGCCATGCCCTGGCCCCGCACGGGCGACATGCGTCAGTTCAAGGAGCTCACCTGGGGGCATCCGATCGTGATGGGCCGCGCCACCTACGCATCGGTCGGCCGGCCCCTCCCGGGCCGCACGTCCGTCGTGCTCACCCGGCGGCCCGACTTCGACCCGGGCGATCCCGCGGTCATCGTCGCGGGCGACCTGGACACCGCGCTGGCGCGGGCGCGCGAGTTGGACGACGAGGTCTTCCTGATCGGCGGCGCGGCCGTGTTCGACGAGGCGCTCGCGCGCGACCTCGTCGACACCATGGTCGTCACCCACGTCCCGTTGAGCCCGCCCGGCGACACGTTCTTCGCGCCCATCGACCCGGCCCGCTGGACCGAGACCGACCGGCAGCACCACCCGGGCACGCCCGACTACGAGATCGCCACCTACGTGCGCCGCTGACCCCTTGTCGCGGGCCCGTCACCGTTCGACACTGGCGGGAAGGACAAGGAGAGATCCATGGCACACGGCGACATCACGCACATCGACATCCCGGTAGGCGACTTCAAGCGCGCGCAGGACTTCTACGGCAGCCTCTTCGGCTGGCGCATCGCCGAGGTCCCCGGGTTCGAGGGCTACCCCATGTGGCAGGCCCCCAACCAGATCAGCGGCGGCGGACTCGCCCCACGATCCGACGGGTTCACGCAACCGCGCTCCTACGTGGAGGTGGACTCGATCGACGTGACGCTCGACACCGCGAAGCAGCACGGCGCGCGGGTCGTGATGGAGAAGACCCCGATCTCGGAGACCAGCTGGTGGGCGATCTTCGAGGACCCGGACGGCAACCACATCGGGCTCTACGAGGGCACCACCGACCCGGTGCAGTGAGCCCTCAGAGCAGGATCGCGAGCTGACGCGACTGGGCCACGAGGCGGCCCTGCTCGTCCCACAACTCGCCGTCCTCCTCGTGGAACCCGTCCGCGAGGTGGCGGGTCGTGAAGTGCGAGGCCACCCACGTGCCCGGCTCGGGCAGGCGGTGGAAGTGCACCGTGAGCTGCACCGTCATCGAGACGAGCCGACCGAGCTCCAGCACCGGCGGGGGACAGGCGTCGACCAGCAGGCCCACGGCGGGCCAGTCGATCTCGGTGCCACCGTCGAGGCGCTGCCACAGCGAGGTGGTGGGGTCGCCCGTCGGCTTGCCCTCCGCCCAGCCCGGGGCCTGCGCCATGCGGTACTCCACGCGCCCGAACAGGCCGTCCGCGGGCATGCCGAGCTCGCGCGGGTCGGGCAGGGTGCGGGGGTCGGGCAGGTCGGGGGCCGCGCCCAGCTCCTGGGTGGGGCCGTGGTGGTCGCGGGCGAAGCTGGCGGTCATCCGCGCGAGCGGCTTGCCCTCGCACGCCATGTCGACGTCGACGGTCTGCACCCGCCGGCCCAGTTTGACCGGGGTGACGGTCAGCGTGGCCGTGGTGCCGGACTCGGGAGACGCGAAGTAGGTGATCGCGGCCACCACCGGGCGGCCGACGTCGGTGTGGTCCATCGCGGCGCGCAGCATCGCGGCGAGCACCCAGCCGCCGTTCGGCTTCCCCAGCGGCGTGTTCCAGCGGTCGGTCACGGCGATCGTCAGCGATCCGTCGTCGCCAGGGGTCGCGACGGTGTCGTGCAGGTAGTGGTCGGTCACCGGTTCATCCTGCACGAGGCCTCCGACGCGTTGACGGTAACCTCGGAACATGACGTCTCCGCTCGCGACCGAGGCCGCGCCGTTCGGTCGTCTCCTGACCGCGATGGCCACTCCGTTCACCCCCGACGGGAAGCTGGACCTCGACGCGGCCGCCGCGTTGGCGCACCACCTGGTCGAGAACGGCAGCGACGGGATCGTCGTCAGCGGCACCACCGGCGAGTCGCCCACCACCACGGGCGAGGAGGACGGCCGGCTGCTGGCCACCGTGCTCGAGGCCGTCGGCGACCGCGCCACGATCGTCGCGGGTGTCGGCACCAACGACACCCGCCACACCGTCGAGCTCGCCGAGCAGGCGGTCCGCGTGGGAGCCCACGGCCTCCTGCTCGTCTCGCCGTACTACAGCAAGCCCCCGCAGGCGGGCCTCCTGGCCAACATCGACGCGGTCGTCGCGGCCGCCGGCGACACGCCGATCATGCTGTACGACATCGTCGGCCGCACCGGCGTCGAGATCTCCGAGGCGACGTACGCCGAGCTGGAGTCGCGACGCACGGTCCTGGCCGTCAAGGACGCCTCGGGCGACCTGGCGCGAGCCGCTCGTCTGCGGGCGAGCTCGCGCCTGGCCCTCTACTCGGGTGACGACCTGCTCAACCTGCCGTGGTTGGCGCTCGGCGCAGTCGGCGCCGTCAGCGTGGTCAGCAACGTCGCGGCTGCCCAGATCAAGCAGATGATCGATGCGGTCGACGCCGGGGACCTGGCGCGCGCCCGCGAGATCGACAACGAGCTCCTGTCGCTCGCGTCCGCCATCATGGGCCAGACCCAAGGTGCCATCGCCGCGAAGGTGGCCCTGGCCGAGCTCGGCATCATCCCCAGCGCGGCCGTCCGGCTGCCGCTCACTCCCGCCACGGACGACCAGGTCCAGGTCATCCGCACCGCTTTGAAGGACGCAGGTCTGCTCGCATGAGCCATATGCACACCGAACTTCCCACCCCGGCCCCGCTGGAGCCCGGCGCGATGCGGGTCGTCCCGCTCGGCGGTCTCGGCGAGATCGGCCGCAACATGACCGTCTTCGAGTTCGACGGCAAGCTGCTGATCGTCGACTGCGGCGTGCTCTTCCCCGAGGAGCACCAACCCGGCGTCGACCTGATCCTGCCCGACTTCGGCCCCATCCGGGAGCGCCTCGACGACATCGTCGGCCTCGTCCTGACGCACGGCCACGAGGACCACATCGGCGGCGTGCCGTACCTGTTGCGCGAGCGTGACGACATCCCCGTGATCGGCTCGAAGCTGACGCTGGCCCTGCTGGCGCCGAAGCTCAAGGAACACCGCCTGAAGGACGTGCCGATGCACGTCGTGTCCGAGAACGACGTCGAGACGTTCGGCCCGTTCGAGTGCGAGTTCGTCGCCGTGAACCACTCGATCCCCGACGCCCTGGCGGTCGCGATCAAGACCGCGGCCGGCGTCGCCCTGCACACGGGCGACTTCAAGATGGACCAGCTGCCGCTCGACGGTCGCATCACCGACCTGCGTGCGTTCGCGCGGCTCGGCGAGGCCGGCGTCGACCTGTTCCTGACCGACTCGACCAACTCCGAGGTCCCCGGCTTCACCACGGCCGAGAAGCAGATCACCCCCGCGATCGACGCGGTCTTCGCGCGCAGCAAGAAGCGCATCATCGTCGCGTCGTTCGCCTCGCACATCCACCGCGTCCAGCAGGTGCTCGACGCGGCCGTGAAGCACAACCGCAAGGTCGCGTACGTCGGTCGCTCGATGGTGCGCAACATGCAGATCGCCCGCGAGCTGGGCTACCTGAACGTGCCCGACGGCGTGGTCGTCGACAAGATCGACGCGGCGCCGCCGGAGAAGATGGTGCTGATGTCCACCGGTTCGCAGGGCGAGCCGATGGCCGCGCTGTCGCGCATCGCGAACCGCACCCACCCCCAGGTGCACCTCGAGCCCGGCGACACCGTCCTGCTGGCGTCGTCGCTGATCCCGGGCAACGAGAACGCGATCTACCGCGTGATCGACGGGTTGACGAAGCTGGGCGCCAACGTCGTGCACAAGGGCAACGCCCTGGTCCACGTCTCGGGCCACGCGTCGGCCGGCGAGCTGCTGTACTGCTACAACATCGTGCAGCCGTCCAACGTGATGCCGGTGCACGGCGAGATCCGTCACCTGCACGCGAACGCGGCGCTCGCGCAGCAGACGGGCGTGCCGAACACGATCATCGCCGAGGACGGCTACGCCGTGGACCTCGTCGACGGCCACGCCCGGATCGCCGGGGCGTACGACGTGGGCTACGTCTACGTCGACGGCTCGTCCATCGGCGACGTCACCGACTCCGACCTCAAGGACCGTCGCACGCTGGCCGCCGAGGGCTTCATCTCGGTCATCGCCGTGATCGACTCCACCACCGGCAAGCTCGTCAGCGGCCCCGAGATCCACGCCCGGGGCCTGGCCGAGGACGACTCGGTCTTCGACGCGATCCAGCCCAAGGTGGTCGCCGCCATCGAGGAGGCGCTTGCCGACGGTGCGCGCGACACCGCCGCCCTGCAGCAGGTCATGCGCCGCGTCATCGGGTCGTTCGTCGGTCGTCGACTGCGCCGCCGCCCGCTGATCATCCCCATCGTCCTGGAGGTCTGAGGGTCGCCAGGGGCAGCCGTTACCCAACCTCGCCAGCGCCGTAACCGGGGGGAAACAGTCGCTCTCCACGCTGGAGGGGTGAGCACCCGGATCATCGTCTGCGGGCACGGGACGACGTCGCACCTCGGCCGCTCGGCCCTCGCGTCGCTCGTCAACGCGATCCGCCGCCAGGCTCCCGGCTGCGAGGTGGTCGACGCGTTCGTCGACGTGCAACAGCCGTCGCTGGCCGACGTGGTGGCCGAGACCTCGGGTCCTCGCGTCATCGTGCCGCTGCTGCTCAACCACGACTGCGCCACCGCGACGCTGATGAACGAGGTGGCCGCGGGTGATCCCCCGGTCCGCGTCGCGCCGGCGATGGGGCCCGACTGGGTCCTGGCCGAGATCGGCGTCCGCCGCCTGATCGAGGCGGGGGCGAAGCCGTCCGACACGATCGTGATGGTGGCGCCCCA
>JBEVDF010000306.1:0-7023 GCA_040514145.1 Aeromicrobium sp. | reverse complement strand
GACTGGAGCCGCTCGGACTCGCCGTGCACGAGCTTGTCGAAGGTCTGCTCGGTCCACACCACGGAGCCCTCGGGCGGCTTGCGCAGCTGCGCCTTGGACCGGCGCTTGGCGAGCTTCTCGGCGCTCAGGCCGGCGTTCTTGGCGTTCGCCTTCGCCTTGGCCTTCTCGTTCTCGATCACGTGCTCCGGAGCCTGTACGACGACGTACCCGGCCGTGTCGAAGCCCGCGCGGCCCGCGCGACCGGCGATCTGGTGGAACTCGCGGGCGTTGAGCAGGCGCTGCTTGGAGCCGTCGTACTTGGCCAGGCCGGTGAACACGACCGTGCGGATCGGGACGTTGATCCCCACACCGAGCGTGTCGGTGCCGCACACCACCTTCAGGAGGCCCTGTTGCGTGAGGGTCTCGACGAGACGGCGGTACCGCGGCAGCATGCCGGCGTGGTGGACGCCGATGCCCATGCGGATCAGCCGCGAGAGCGTCTTGCCGAACGCCGAGGTGAAGCGGAAGTCGCCCAGCGCGTCGGCGATCGCGTCGCGCTCGGCACGGGTGGCCACCTTCGCGCTCGACAGCGCCTGTGCCCGCTCCAGCGCGGCCGCCTGCGAGAAGTGCACGACGTAGACCGGCGTCTGGTGCGTCTCGACGAGCTGCTCCAGCGTCTCGTGCACGGGCGTGGTGACGTACTCGCTGACCAGCGGCACCGGGCGCTCGACCGACGTGACCGCCACCGTCTCGCGTCCGGTCCGGCGGGCGAGGTCGGACTCGAGACGCGTGGTGTCGCCGAGCGTGGCCGACATCAGCAGGAACTGGGCGCGTGGCAGCTCGATCAGCGGCACCTGCCACGCCCAGCCCCGGTCGGGGTCGGCGTAGAAGTGGAACTCGTCCATCACGACCAGGCCGATGTCGGCCGCGGCGCCCTCGCGCAGGGCCATGTTCGCGAGGATCTCGGCCGTGGCCGCGATGATCGGCGCGTCGGCGTTCACGGCGGCGTCGCCGGTGACCATGCCGACGTTGTCGGCGCCGAAGACCTCGCACAGGTCGAAGAACTTCTCACTCACGAGGGCCTTGATCGGGGCGGTGTAGACACTGCACTCGCCGCGGGCCAGCGCCGCGCCCATCGCCGCCGTGGCGACGAGGCTCTTGCCCGAGCCGGTGGGGGTCGCCAGCACCACGTTGGACCCGGCGACCATCTCCAGGATCGCCTCGTCCTGCGCGGGGTACAGCGTCAGGCCCCGGTCCTCGACCCACCCGAGGATGGCCTCGTGGACGGCATCGACGTCCTCGGTGGTCCCCGGCGGGAGCAGGTCGACCAGTTGTGATGCCACCTGAGCAGCCTAGACGTCGGCTCGCAGGACTAGGCCCCGCAGGCGCAGGCGGCCATCGACGCGGCGACGCGGTCGAGCGCGGCCTGCGTGACGAACGGGTTGACCTGCTCGGTGTCGTCGGCCATGACCGCGAAGGCCACGGGGCGGCCGCCGGCGAGCGTGACGATGCCCGCGAGCGAGTGCACGCCGGTGAGGGTGCCGGTCTTCGCCCGGACGAGGCCCCGAGCGTCGCTGCGTTCGTAGCGGTTCTCGAGGGTGCCGCTGAACCCGCCCACCGGGAGCCCGCTCAGCACCGGGGCGAGCCGTGGCGTGGACGAGGCCTCGACCATCGTCTCGGCGAGCGTCGCGGCGGAGATCCGGTTCTTGCGCGAGAGCCCACTGCCGTCGTTCAGCACCAACCCGTCGGTGCTGACTCCCGCGTTCGCGAGGACCTCGGCGACGACCTTCGTGCCGCCCGCGAAGGAGCCGGGCTGGCCCCCCTTGATCGCGGCCTGGCGCAGCAGCACCTCGGCGACCTCGTTGTCGGAGTCGGCCAGGAACCGCTCCACGATCCGCGAGAGTCGCGCGCTCCTGGCCTGGGCGACCCGCGTGGCCCCGACGGGCGCCTCCACGCGGCTCGGCTCGCCCCGGACGTCGACGCCCTTCGCCCGCAGCAGCTCGGCGAAGCGGCGGGCGGCATCGGCCGCCGGCTCGGTGGAGCGCGCGGCGCCCACGCGGCCGCGGTCGATCCACAGCGGGCTGACCGGCGCGACCACGCCGCCCACGTAGCCCTTCTCCCACGCCGGGCTGACCGACGGGCCGGAGAACAGGGAGACGTCGTAGCCGAGCGCGACCTGCGCCGAGCCGACCTTGCGCGCCGTGGCGGCGGCCAGGGTGGCGAGGTCGGCGCGCTCGGTCGCCGAGCGCTTCGGGCGGGTGTCGGTGAGGTACGGATCGCCCCCGCCGACCAGCACGAGGCGGTCGCCGTCCCGCACGACCGAGGTGGTGAAGGTGGCGTCGGGACCCAGCCGGTCGAGCGCCGCGACGGCGGTCAGGACCTTCGTGGTCGAGGCGGGGACGTGCGCGCCGTCGCCCGACTCGGCCAGCGCAGTGCCGTCGCGAGCGTCGAGAGCCACGAGACTGGTGCGCCCGCCGAGGGCGTCGGAGGCCAAGGGCGCCTTCACCGCGGCCGCGAGCGCCGCGGCGTCGACGGGCGCAGAGCCGACCCCGGTCGCGCGGTCGGACCCGGGCGAGGAGGCTGCCAGGCCGGTGGGAGGGGTGACGTACTCCGGTCCGCACGGGCCGTCGCACACGATGGGGTTCAGGTCGCCGCGGACGTACAGCGCGGCGATCGACGCGAGCGTCACGACCACGAGCAGCGGCAGCACCCAGGCCGCATGCAGTCTTTCCCCCCTGCGGGAGCCACGGGCCGTCACGTGCGTCAGACTATGTGACAGCCATCGACACCAAGCCGGAGGAATCGTGTTTTTCGACGTCACCGTGGAAATCCCCAAGGGCGAGCGCAACAAGTACGAGCTCGACCACAAGACCCACCGCATCCGGCTGGACCGCACCCTCTTCACGTCGATGCAGTACCCGGCCGACTACGGGTTCATCGACAACACCCTCGGCAACGACGGTGACCCGCTCGACGCGCTCGTCATCCTGCCGTTCCCGACGTTCCCCGGCTGCGTCATCGAGTGCCGCGCGATCGGCATGTTCAAGATGACCGACGAGGCCGGCGGCGACGACAAGATCCTGTGCGTCCCCGCGGGCGACCCGCGCCACGACCACGCGCAGGACGTCACCGACGTGTCCGCCTTCGACCTGCAGGAGATCGAGCACTTCTTCACCAGCTACAAGGACCTCGAGCCCGGCAAGTCGGTCGAGGAAGGCTCCGAGTGGGTCGGCCGCGCCGAGGCCGAGGCCGAGATCCAGGCCAGCTTCGAGCGCTTCAAGACCAACGGCGGCTACTGAGCCTCAGGGTCCCGCCGGGGCCTGACCAGGCTGGCGAGCACGTCGCCGAACACGTCCATGTCGATCTTCGGGTCGAGGGCGCGCAGGCCGCCGAGTCCGGCGCCCACCGCGAGCAGGGCCGTGGCCACGTGCTCGACCGGCACCGTGGTCTCGAGCCCGGCCTCCTCGACCGTGGCGGAGATCAGCTGCGCGATCAGCCGGCGCACCTCGCGGTGCCGCTTCACCAGCTCGGACGCCACCCAGGGGTTGTGCCGCGCGACGGCGGCGAACTCCACCTCCAGCGCCGTCCACCGCGGCTCGCCCAGGCCCGACCGCGACCACTCGACGAAGCTCTTGAGGCGCGCCTCGATCGACGTGTCCTCGGTGAACATCTGCTGCACGAGGCGGATCTTCTCGGCGTGGATCGTGTCGAGCGCCGCCATGCAGAGCTCTTCCTTGCCCGCGAAGTTCGAGTAGACCGCGCCCTTGGAGAAGCCGGCCTCGACCGCCACCTTGTCCAGTGACGTGCCGGAGTAGCCGACGTCCAGGAACATCTGGGAGGCGACCTCGACGAGGCGGTCACGCGTCTGCTGCTGGCGCTCGGCGCGGCTCACTCTGGTCTGCGTCACGGCGGGCTCCTTCCTGCTTCGCATACCGATGGTATCTGAGTCTGCGCCCCTGTCGTCCCCCTATCCTGCATTTGGACGCCGCTAGGGTCGGCCCATGACCTCACGAGCTCTCTGGTCGGCGATCGAGAACCTGCACGGCGGCGTCTACTTCGCGCCCGACTCCAAGAGCCGGTACGAGTCGGTCGGCCTCAAGGGCTACTGGATGGGCTACTTCGCCAGCCGGTCCGCGGCGCTCGGCACCCCCGGCCCCCGGCTGGTGGTCGCCACCTTCCACGGCTTCGCGCCGCGGCTCGTCGAGCGGGCGCTGCCCGACGCGTGGCGGCTGGCCGATCGCGACCGCGTGCTCGAGCAGCGGTATGCCCTGGCGCGCGACCTCCTCGCGCCCGTCGCCGAGGGCGCGACGGCGCTCGCGCCTCGGGTCCGCTCCGTCCTGCAGGGCGTCGACTGGGCCGGCAAGCCGCTGGCGGCCGCGCACGCCGACCTGCCCGCCTCGGACGATCCGGTCATCGACTTCTGGCAGTCCGTCTCGGCCCTGCGCGAATACCGCGGCGACTGCCACATCGCCGTCCTCACGGCCGCCGGGCTCGGTGGCGCGGCAGCCAACGCGCTCGCCGTGGGCACCGGATGGTCGTGGTTCGCCGACCAGCGCACGATGCGTGGCTGGACCGAGGAGGAGTGGGCCGAGGCGATCTCCGGACTGGTGACACGCGGCTGGCTCGCGCCCGACGGCACCGCCACCGAGACCGGCACCGCGGCGCGGGCCCAGCTCGAGGACGCCACCGACCGCGTGGTGGCCGCGGGGCTCGACCGCGAGGCCACGTCGCGCTTGGTGACCCTCGAGGCCGAACTCGTCGATCTCGCGGGACAATGGGCAGATGATCACCCCGCCCTCGCAGGACGCTCTCACCGCGGCTCGTGACCGCCTCGCCGCACTGGCGATTCCCACCGGGGCCCTCGGGCGCCTCGGCGAGCTGGCGGTGTGGTGGTCCTCGGTCCGCGGCGAGGCCACTCCGGCCCCGCCCTCGAACGTGCGGGCCGTCGTGTTCGCCGGTGACCACGGGGTCGCCGCGCACGGGGTCTCGGCCTATCCCTCGGCCGTCACCGTCGCGATGGTGCGCGCGTTCGTCTCCGGGGTCGCGGGCGTGTCCGTCCTGGCCCGCCAGCACGACGTGCACCTGCGGGTGCAGGACCTCGGCGTCGACGGCGACTTCCCCGACCTCGACCCGTCGATCGGCGCCTACAAGATCCGCCGCGGGAGCGAGCCCCTCCACCTGACCGACGCGATGACCGCCGACGAGGCGCGGCGCGCGGTCGACGCGGGCGCGGCCATCGCCGCCGAGGAGATCGCGGCGGGCGCCGACCTGCTGATCGGCGGCGACATGGGCATCGGCGACACCACCACCGCGGCGGTGCTCACGGCCGCGGTCCTCGGGCTCCCCGCCGGCGAGGTCGTCGGGCGGGGCACCGGCATCGACGACGCCGCGCTGAAGGTGAAGACCGACGTCATCGCCACGGCGTTGCGACGGGCGCAGGACCGCACGGCCGACCCCCTCGACCTGCTCAGCGCGCTCGGCAGCGCCGACATCGCCGCGCAGGCCGGGTTCATCAGCGCCGCCGCGCAGGCGGGCGTCCCGGTGCTGCTCGACGGGGCGATCGCCACGGCAGCCGCACTCGTCGCCGAGCGCCTGACGCCCGGCGTGACGCCGTGGCTCGCCGCCGGTCACCGCTCCACCGAGGGCGCCCAGTGGCACGCCCTGAAGGACCTCGGCCTGGAGCCCCTGATCGACCTGGGCATGCGTCTGGGCGAGGGCTCGGGCGCCGTCGCCGCCGTTCCGCTCGTGCGCTCCGCGGCGCTGTTGCTGGCGCAGATGGCCCGGCTCGACGAGATCCTGTGAGCCGCTTCGGGGACGCCGTCCGGCTGTCGGTCGGGACGTTCAGCGCCGTGCCCGTCCCGGCACCACGCCGGGTCGACCGCGCCACGGCCGGCGTGGCGATCGCGATCGCACCGCTCGCGGTCATCCCCGTCGGTGTGCTCGTCGGCCTCGTCGCCTGGGGCGCGCGGGAGCTCGGGCTGGCCTCGGTCGTCGTCGGTGCCCTCGCGATCGGCCTGGGGGCGTGGGCGACCCGCGGGTTCCACCTCGACGGGCTCGCGGACACCGCCGACGCGCTGGCCTCGTCCTACGACCGCGACCGCGCGCTCGCCGTCGCCCGCACAGGTGACGTGGGGCCCGCCGGTGCGGCGACCCTGGTGCTCGTCCTGCTGGTGCAGGCCGCCGCGGCCGGCACGATGGCCACGCGCTGGGAGGCGGGGCCCGTGGCGGTCGGGGTGCTGTGGTGCCTCGCGCGCGCCGCGGCGACCGTCGGCCTGCGGCGTGGCGTCACTGCGGCGCGCAGTGAGGGCATGGGCGCCACGTTCGCCGGCAGTGTGGGGCCCAGCGCCCTGGGTGCGGTGTGGCTCCTGGCCGCCGCGGCGGGTGCCGCCCTCACGGCCACCACCTCGGCTCCCGCGCTGCAGGGCGTCGTCGCCGTCGCGGTCGCCCTCGTGGTGACGCTCGCCCTGATCGCTCACACGGTGCGCCGCCTCGGTGGCATCATCGGCGATGCGATGGGCGCCTCGGTCGAGGTCGCCCTCGCTGTCCTCCTGATCGGCTTCTCGGTGGTGATCCCATGACCTTCCTCGGCCCCGACGGCGAGCCCCGCTGCGACTGGGCGGGCGGCGCCCCCGGCTTCGTGGAGTACCACGACGGCGAGTGGGGCCTCCCCGTCGCCGACGACGTGCGCCTGTTCGAGAAGTTCTGCCTCGAGGGCTTCCAGTCGGGCCTGTCGTGGCGCACGATCCTGGACAAGCGCGAGAACTTCCGGGCGGCGTTCGCGGGCTTCGACCTCGAGACCGTCGCCGCGTTCGACGAGTCCGATGTGCTGCGCATGCTCGCCGACGCGGGCATCGTGCGGCACCGCGGCAAGATCGAGGCGGCGATCAACAACGCCGGCCGTGCGCTGGAGCTGATCGAGTCGGAGGGCTCGCTCGCGGCGTTCGTGTGGCGCCACGAGCCCGACCCGGCCGAGATCCCCGAGCCGCAGTCACTCACCACCTCGCCCACGGCGATCGCGCTGTCGAAGGACCTCAAGAAGCGCGG
>JBEVDF010000057.1:0-6627 GCA_040514145.1 Aeromicrobium sp. | reverse complement strand
AGAAGCTCAAGCAGGAGTTCAAGAAGAAGGGTGCCGCCTCGACGAAGATCCGCGTCAAGGCCACGTACACCCCGACGGGCGGCAAGCCGCGCACCGTCACCAAGGTCTACCTCTTCAAGATGACGCGGTAGTTTCCTCCCCCCGCGCGGTGGATCGTGGCTTCGGCCACGGTCCACCGCGCTGTCGTTTCCGGGAGCGTAGGCTCGGCGCGGTCCCTGCCGCCGCCACCGAGAGGACTCCCCGTGCGCGCTGACGACGCCGCTGTGCCACCCGTGCGGCCGCTCTTCCTGCAGCCCGCGGTGCTCGCCCTCGTGCTGGTCGGCGGCGCGGTCGGCACGGCCGCTCGGGCCCTGCTCGCCGACGCCTTCCCCGTGCACGACGGGACCTGGCCGTGGGCGACCTTCGGCGTGAACGTGTCCGGCTCGTTCCTGCTCGGCGTGCTCGTCGCGCTGGTCTCGACGCGCGAGGGCGGCTCGGGGCGGTGGCGGCTGGTGCGTCCGGCGCTCGGCGCGGGCGTCCTGGGTGGCTTCACGACGTACAGCACGTTCGCGGTCGAGGTGGACCGGCTGCTCGACGGCGGCTCGCTGGGGCTGGGGCTCGGCTACGCGGGCGCGAGCGTGGTGCTGGGCGTGCTCGCCGCGGCCCTCGGTGTCCTGCTGGGCGGCGGCATCGGCGCGCCGCGATCCGCAGAGGTGTCCTCGTGATCGCGCTGATCGCGCTCGCCGGAGGTCTCGGCGCCGCGCTGCGCTTCGTCGTCGAGGGCGCGGTCTCGCGCTCGGTCCGCGCGCCCGTCCCGCTGGGCACGTTCGCGGTGAACGCCACCGGCTCGTTCGTGCTCGGTCTGGTCGTGGCGTCGACCGTGGCCGGCTCCGACGTGCGTGCCGTCGTCGGCACGGGCCTCCTCGGCGGCTACACGACCTTCTCGGCCGCCAGCGTGGAGTCGGTCCTGCTGGCCCGCCCGGGCGGGGCGCGCGCCGTCGCCGTGGCCGCGCTCCACGCCGCGGGGATGCTCGGCTGCAGCGTCGCCGCGGCCGCCCTCGGGCTCTGGGTGGGTCGCTGACGGTTAAACCGCCAGCCTCAGAGCACCAGCTCGGCCATCATCCGCAGGGTGTCGGCGTCGCCGCCGATCGTCATGGTGGTGACGACGGACTCCTGCCAGGCGGCGAGATCGTCGCGGATCTTCTCCTTCGGGCCGATCAGAGCGATCTTCTCGACCAGGTCCAGCGGCACCGCCGCGGTGGCCTCGTCCTTGCGGCCCTCGAGGTAGAGGTCCTGGATCTTCGTGCAGGCCTCCTCGTAGCCCAGGCGCGCGACGGCGTCGAAGTGGAAGTTCGCGCCCTTGGCGCCCATGCCGCCCACGTAGAGCGCGATGAACGGGCGGATCCAGTCGGCCGCGGCCTCGAGGTCGTCCGAGACGATCACCTGCACGGGGCAGGCGATCTCGAACTGGTCGCGGGGGAGCCGCTCGGGAGCGCGCTTGGCGAAGCCCTCCTCCAGCGCGGTGTGCGCGAAGTCGGCGTCCCAGGGGGAGTAGAAGAACGGGATCCAGCCGTCGGCGATCTCGGCCGACAGCGCGATGTTCTTGGGTCCCTCGGCGGCCAGCAGCAGGGGGATCTGGTCGCGCACCGGGTGCAGGGTCGAGCGCAGCGCCTTGCCCAGGCCGGTGGACTTCAGCCCGTACTTGTCGACGTAGGGGATCTGGATCTGCGCGCCGTCGTGCTCGACCCGCTCGCGGGCGATCGTCTGGCGCAGCACGTCGAAGTACTCACGGGTGCGGGCCAGCGGGCGCGGGTAGGGCTGGCCGTACCAGCCCTCCACGACCTGGGGTCCGGAGACGCCGAGCCCCAGCATCATGCGACCGCCGGACAGGTGGTCGAGCGTCATCGCGGCCATGGCCGTGGCGGTGGGGGTGCGGGCCGACATCTGCACGATGCCCGTGCCCAGCTTGATGCGTGAGGTGGAGGCGCCGAGCCACGCGAGCGGGGTCAGGGCGTCGGAGCCGTAGGCCTCCGCGGTCCAGACCGAGTCGTAGCCGAGTTCCTCGGCCAGGGCCAGCTGTTCGGCCTGGCCCGGCGGCTGTCCCTTGCCCCAGTAGCCGAGGCTGAGTCCGAGCTTCATGCGCACCTCCGTGGTTCGGGCGGCCCTCGCCCGTGTCGAGGCTCACGCTGCCACATCGCAGGGCGTCCCGTCCCGGGGCCCGGTCAGACGAGCGATGATGCCGTCGGGTACCCCACCGGGCGGAACGCCTCAGCGTTCGTCGGACTGGGCCCGCCACCGGCGGAACGCCAGCACGACCGCGGCGACGAGCCCCACCGGCAGCAGCCACGGGACGGCGACGCCCACGGCGGTGACGAGCGCCTCCACCGTGTCGACCAGCGCGTTCCAGCCGCGGGTCAGGCCGCCGACGAAGCCGTCGCCGGGATCGACCGACCGGGCGGAGTCCTGCGCCAGGACCGACACCTCGATCGTGGCCAGCGAGGTCTCGTCGCGCAGGACGCGACGCTGGGCCTGCAGGGACTCCAGCTCGCCCTGGCGCTGGGTCAGCTGAGCCTCGGCGGCGAGGAGGTCGCGGGTGGACGAGGAGTCGGCGATGATCGCCCGCAGGCGCCGGATCGAGGTCTCCAGCGACTCGATGCGGGCCTCGACGTCGGCGATGACGGCGGCCTCGTCGGTGCGCTCGAGGAAGACCCCCGAGAGGTCGCCGAGACCGTCGAGCTCGCGGCGCAGCGCCTCCACGTCGTCAGCCGGGACGCGCGCCACGAGGCTCGCACTGGAGCGCTCGAGGCTCTCGGAGTCGATCCGTCCACCCGCGCCGCTGACGAAGTCGTGGATCGAGACCACGGCCTCGTCCACCGCGTCGACCTCGACCGACATCGACCCCCGGGTGACGACCGTGGTGGCGAAGGGCGCGTCCGCGTCGTCGGCCTGCGCGCCCGCGTCGCCGGGCCGAGAGCCCGACCCCGCCACGTCGCTCGACTCCTCGGTGAGCGTTGCGTCCATGGCGTCGTCGGTTCCCCCGAGTCCGCTCAGCCCGACCCCCACGCCACCCACGACCACCACGGCCGCGGCGGCCGCGCCGGCCAAGGCGCCCCGCACGCGCCGGCGGCGGCGTCGCGCCACGGCCTCGTGCTCGGTGACGGCATCCATGACGCCCGCCCTCATGCGCTCGATCCGCTCCGGCTCCAGCACCGGCAGTTCCGTCCTGGTCATCACGCACGCTCCTCGCGCAGGTCGCCGCGCAGGCGGGTCCGCAGCCGCGACACGCGGTTGCGGACGGCCCCGTGGGTCACGCCCAGCTCGGCGGCCGCCTGCTCGTAGGTCAGGTCGCCGTCGACGCACAGCTCGAAGAGCCGGCGATCGATGGCCGAGAGGCGGGCGACGGCCGCCTCGATCGCGGCGGCGACGGCCGCCTCCTCCACGTGGCCGGCGGGGTCGGCGCCCGCATCGGCCGGTTCGTGCTCCAGGGTCACGGCCCGCAGCCGGGCGCGCTTGCGGCCGGCGTTGAGCGCCGTGTACCGGGCGGTGACCATGAGCCACGGCAGGATCGACCGGTCGACGATCGTGATGTCGCCGATCCGGCGCCACGCCGTGACGAAGGTGTCCTGACAGACGTCCTCGGCCTCGTCGGCGTCGCCGACCACGTGGTGCGCCTGCCAGTAGACGGCGCTGACGTGCCGGTCGAAGAGCGTGGCGAACGCCCACGTGTCGCCGCGCTGGGCCCGAGCGAGCAGCGCGGCGTCGCTCACTGGTGCGTCGGTCGACGCGGGTCCGGCCGGTCCGGCCATCGTCTCGATCCTTGCCTCCACGACCTACACATGTCGCGGATGCGGCGATCGTCTCAGATCCAGCGGTCCCACCACATGCGTTCGCGCCACTGGTCGTACGTGATGATCCGGTTGGCCAGGATCGGGTAGAAGTACCAGAACGCGACGACGACCACGCCGAGGTAGGCGCCCACGGCGGGCCACCAGAGCCGGTCGGGGACGCGGCGGCGGATGGCGTTCAGCACCAGGCACAGTGCCACGATCATGAACGGCACGATCGCGACGGCGTAGAAGGTGAAGATCGGGCGGCCCGAGGTGATCCACCACGGCGCCCAGGTGGCGAGCACGCCCACGAGCGGCAGGCTCCAGCGCCACGTGGGGTTGCGGATCCAGGCCACGAGCGCGGTGACCAGGCCGAGCGTGCCGACCCACCACAGGGCCGGGTTCCCCAGCGTCAGCACCTGGCGCACGCACTTGGACTCGGCCGCCGCCCCACAGGCGTCGGCGGCGATGTCGAAGTTGGACGAGACGTTCGTGGGCCGCCACTGGATGAGCCAGCCGAAGGCGTTGGACTGGTACGGGTGGGTCTTGGACGCGAGGTAGTCGCCGGTGTGGAAGTCCAGCGTCATCACGTGGAAGGCCCACAGCGAGCGGAACGCGTCGATGATGCCGCCCAGGGGCCCGCGGGTGGGATCGGAGACGCTGCCCCAGACGGGCTCCTCGCCGTAGCCGTGGCCGAACCGGGCCTCGAAGACGTCGTGGTGCAGCAGCCAGCCGGTCCAGGTCAGCAGGTAGACGACGACCGCCACGCCCACGAGCCAGCCGAACGCCGGCAGGCCGACGCGCAGGACGCGCGTGGCGGCCTCCTGCCACGTGGTGACCCGGCCGCGGGCCCAGACCTCCCAGATGACGACGGTGACGCCGAACGCCGCGAGGACGTAGAGGCCGCTCCACTTGGTGGCCACGGCCATGCCGAAGCAGGCACCGGCCGCCAGCTGCCAGGGCCGCCAGGCGTAGTAGCGGCGGTCGACGGCCAGGCGCTCACCGAGCCAGTCCCGATCGACCGCGAGGCACGCGACGGCGCACAGGATCCAGAACGCCAGGAAGATGTCGAGCAGGGCGATCCGCGACATCGTGAAGTGCAGGCCGTCGAGGGTCAGCAGCAGGCCGGCGATGCAGCCCAGGGCGAGGGAGCCCGTGAGGCGCAGCACGAGCCGCGCCAGGACCAGCACCATGAGCGAGCCCACGACCACCGCCGCGAAGCGCCAGCCGAGGGGCGTCAGGCCGTAGATCTTCTCGCCGATGGCGATCAGCCACTTGCCGCCGTCGGGGTGCACGATCCACGTGGGGTCCTGCGTGAAGACGTCGGTCTCGCCGTTGATGATGCGACCGTTGGCGTCCTCCATCGCATCGCGCGCGTAGCCGCCGTGGATCAGCCCCCAGGCGTCCTTGGCGTAGTAGGTCTCGTCGAAGGTGAGCGAGTTGGGGCTGCCGACCTTCCAGATCCGCAGCGCGAACGCGACGAGGGCGATGGCGATCGGTCCGATCCATTCCCACGTGCGCAGGCTGATCCTGTCCAGCAGAGTCACTCGCACACCCTAGCCAGACCGGACGCTCCGTGGGAGAGTCCGACGAACTCGCAGTTACCTTCGTGCGCTGCCGCCGGACCTGCGGCGCGGGGCCGCCGTGGCAGGATCGAGGGGTGCTGATCCTCGCCGCGACGCCCATCGGAACCGTTGCGGACGCGTCCGGACGCCTCGCGGTCGCGCTCGCCGAGGCCGACGTGGTGGCCGCCGAGGACACGCGCCGCTTCCGCCGGCTCGCCTCCGACCTGGGGGTCGAGGTGCCCGGGAAGGTGCTCTCGTACTTCGAGGGGAACGAGCAGCAGCGCACGACCGAGCTGCTCGAGTTCCTGCGCGACGGCGCCACGGTGGTGCTGGTCACCGACGCCGGCATGCCCAGCGTCTCCGACCCCGGCTACCGGATCGTGGCCGCCGCGGTGGCCGAGGACCTGCCCGTCACGGCGATCCCCGGGCCCTCGGCCGTCCTCACCGCCCTGGCCGTGTCCGGCCTGCCGGTCGACCGCTTCTGCTTCGAGGGGTTCCCGCCCCGCAAGCCCGGCGAGCGGGCCCGGGTCCTGGGTGCCCTCGGCGCGGACCAGCGCACGATGGTGTTCTTCGAGTCCCCGCACCGCACGGCCGCCACGCTCGAGGCGATGGCCGAGGCGTTCGGGCCCGACCGCCGCGCCGCCGTGTGCCGCGAGCTGACCAAGACCCACGAGGAGGTCGTGCGCGGCCCCCTCTCCGAGCTGGCCGCCTGGGCCGGCGACGGCGAACGGGTGCGCGGCGAGATCACGATCGTCGTCTCCGGTGCCGAGCCGCAGGCCCCGGCCGACCTCGCCGAGACCGACCTCGCCGCGATGGTGACCGAGGTCCGCGCCGAGGGGCTCAGCACCAAGGACGCGATCGCCGACGTCGCGCGGCGCACCGGAATCTCACGCAAGGTGGTCTATGCCGCCGCCCACGCCACGAAGGAGTCGTCATGAACGAGCGCCAGCCAGTGACCATGAGATCACGAATGACCGCGCTGCCAGACTGTGCTGTTTCCCAGGCGGTGTGGTCATGAGCCAACCGCTGAAACTGGGGTACAAGGCCTCTGCCGAGCAGTTCGGCCCCCGAGACCTCGTCGAGTTCGCCGTGTCCGCCGAAGCGCACGGCATGGAGTCGGTGTGGACCAGCGACCACTTCCAGCCGTGGCGGCACACGGGCGGGCACGCGCCGTTCTCGCTGGCGTGGATGACCGCGGTGGGGGAGCGGACCGAGTCGGTCGTCATCGGCACCTCGGTGATGACGCCGACGTTCCG
>JBEVDF010000049.1:0-9527 GCA_040514145.1 Aeromicrobium sp. | reverse complement strand
CTTCGGGACAGCCCATAGAGGCCGGACCGCTTACGCCACCGGTTTCACCGGCCTGGGCGTGGGGGCGTCCAGGTTCGCTGCAGACGTCATGCTCGACCTCCTCACCGGGAACTCCACTGAGCGAACGCGCCTCGAAATGGTGCGCAAGAAGCCGCTGCCTTTCCCGCCCGAGCCACTTGCCTGGATCGGAATCCAGATCACTCGCTGGGCGATGGCCAAGGAGGATCGGACCGGCAAGCGCAACCTCTGGCTCCGTGTGCTGGACAGGTTCGGGTTGGGGTTCGACTCATGAACGAGAGGTCCGCAGCTGCTCAGCGACTTCTCAGCGCGGACCTTCGCACCCAGCCAGTCGAACGGGACGGCGCCTCGGAACCGCTGAACACGGCGAGTGTCGTGTTAGGCGGACCGCTCGCCTCGTGCTGACCGTGGCCGCACTCGGCTACCTCGGCGAGAGGCTCGGCGGTCGCGCCGGCGCGCGGATCGGAACTGGGCGAGCGCCAGATCCCACCCGGTGTCGTAGTTGCGGACCGGCTCACTCGCGTTGCTCGCAACAGTCGGCAGGTTGAGTCCCGCCTTCGCACGCGCGAACGCTGGTCGGCCTGGAGCTGGTGCGGTCGAAGCTCTCGCTTCACCGCCCAGCCGGCAGCGAGGAAGAGGCGTGAGTACGACTGAGGCCGCGTCGGCGCCCGCCGTGGTGGTCCGTGAGGTGAACAAGAGGTATGTCGTCGGGTCCGGCCGTCGCCGGCGGAGGGCTCTCAGCGACGTGCCGCCGTCGAAGCGCGCTCGATGAGCTGGGCCGACACGACGCGGGAGCGCTCGGTCGAGCCCTCGAGGATGATGTCGGCGAGCAGCTCGACGGCCTCGCGCCCGAGCGTCTCGGCGCCGAGGTCGACGGCGGTGATGGGTGGATTGCTGTTTCGTGCCTGCTCGGCGTCGTTCCCGGCCGCGATCAGCAGGTCGCGAGGAATGTCCAGTCCCATCTCCTGGCATCGACGCGCGAAGCCGCCAGCGTGGCGGCCGGTCTGGCAGTACACCGCATCGGGCGACCCGGGTCGTCCGATGATCTCCGAGGCGAGCTGCGCACCCGCCTCCACGCCTCCCTCCTCGGGCAGCCGGTACACGCGCGGCGTCCTGCCATGCTCCCGGGCCCAGGACCGGTAGCTCTTGCGGGACACGTCGTTCCAGGAGTTCGGCTCGGTGCCCGACACGAACACGATGTCCCTGCCGCCCCTCTCGGCCAGCAGATCGAGGACCTGTCGGGTGGCGGACTGGTCATCGTTGGACACCCAGGCCGTCCGTGTCTTGTGCGCCGGGTCCCATCCGATCGTGACGACGGGGACGCCGTTGGCGACCAGACGGGCGACGAGGGGGTCGTTCGACCGCGGGTCCTCGATGACGTAACCGTCCGCCCAGCGGGGGTCCTCATCGCCGGGCTCGTCCGACGAGGGCACGAGCATGAGGCGGAAGCCCCGGTCAAGAGCGGTGAACGCGGCAGCTCCGGCCACGCGGCTGAAGTGATCGACCCCGTCTGGCCGGTAGCTCCCCCCGAAGTCCAGCGAGCGGATGCTCAGCGCGAGGACGTGGGTTCGTCCCGCGCGCAGCCCGCGCGCCATGGGATGCGCGACGTAGCCGATGCGCGCGGCCTCGGCGATGACCCTCTCGCGGGTCTGCTCGGAGAGCGTGCCTTTCCCGTTGAGCGCGAGGGACACCGTCGTCACCGAGACGCCGAGGGCCGCCGCCACGTCGTGGATCGTGGGGCGGCGGGCAGCAGATCCCTCGCGATCGATCTTGACGGGTGTGCGCCGTGGCATGCCGGGAACTTTAGGCGATTTCGCAGCCCTTGTCCCATTGTCATAAATCGTTTTATGCGTTAGCGTCCGGAAACGCTTCAGGTAGGTGCCGGAGACCGCTCCAGCCCCGTCCCCGAGAGGAATCGCAGCATGAGCCCTGACTCAGTCCCCCCGCTCCTCCGGCGCCGAAGTGTGTTGTCCGGCCTCGCCGGACTCGCTGGCATCACGGCCCTCTCCGGCTGTGGCGACGACTCGACCGGCGGCTCGCCCCAGTCCGGCAAGGCCACGATCACCCCCGAGGCCGACGGTGACCTGAATTGGTTCACCTGGGAGGACTACGTCGAACCCTCGGTCGTGAGCGACTTCGAGAAGAAGTACGGCGTGAAGGTGAAAATCTCGCCGTACGACTCGAACGACAGCATGCTGCAGAAGCTCGCGGCGGGTGTGCCGTACGACCTGGTCACGAACAACAGCGCCTACATGCCGCAGTCCATCCAGGGCGGGCTCCTGATGCCGTTCTCACTCGATGCCCTCGACAACGGGGGAGAGGTCGCCACCTACTTCCGCAGGCCGGCCTACGACAACGGCGCCAACCTCTACTCGGTGCCGTACTCCGGCGGGCCGACCGGGATCGTGTACCGGACCGACAAGATGTCGCCCACTCAGTCGTGGAGCGACCTGTGGGACAACGACGAGGCAGCCGGTCACGTCTTCGTGCTCGACTACCAGCCGGACACGATCGGAGCCAGTCTCCTGCGCGGCGGCGGGGACCTGAACTCCAGCGACCCGGACGAGGTCGGGGCCGCGGTCGACAGCCTGATCGCCCTGAAGTCGAAGCTCGGTGGGATCTCGAACGACACGCGCACCAACGTGGGGAACGGCGACGCCTGGATCCACCACGCGTGGGTTCCTGACGCCTTCTACCTCATGAAGGAGTCGAAGTACGCCGACCAGCTCGACTTCGAGGTCACGTCGGAGGACGGCGTCCCCTTCGGGATGGATCTCCTCAGCATCGGAGCGAACGCGAAGGCGCCCGGCACGGCCATGCTCTTCATGGACTGGATCCTGTCGCCGGAGATGTCGGCTCGCAACGTCACGTACACCGGTCAGCTGGCCGGGACGAAAGGCGGTGACGCCGCCTATGACGAGGTCATGAAGGACTTCCCGGCACTGATGGTGCCTGAGAACTACTACGAGAACGCCCTGTGGCGCGAGGCCGCGACGGGATCGCGCAAGGACCTGTGGACGCAGCAGTGGAACCGATTCAAGGCGGCCTAGCGTCGTCGCGGCGCCAGTGGACGGCGCTGCTGCTTCCGGGGTCCGTCACGCTGGCCGCGCTGTTCCTGGTGCCGTTGGGGATGCTGGTCGTGTACTCGTTCGGCACCACCGACATCGTCGGTCGGCCGCAGCTCGGACTGACCCTGGACAACTACCGGCTGGTCTTTCAGGGCTACAACGCGAGCGTCGTGGTGCGCACGGTCGAGTACGCCTTGGTCGCGACCGCGTGCTGTCTGGTGCTGGGTTACGCGGTGGCCTACACGGCCGCTCGGTTCGCCGGGCGCTGGGGAGGCGCGATCGTCGGGCTGGTCACCGTGTCGTGGCTGGTCGACTACCTGGTCCGGATCTACGCGTGGAAGCAGCTACTCAGCGACGGCGGCTTCGTCAACCAGACGTTGGACCGCTTGGGCCTGGCGCCGGTGTCCCTGACGGGCACGTCGCTCGCGGTCGTGGCCGGGCTCGTGTACGGCTACCTGCCCCTGATGGTGCTTCCGCTCTACGCGTCGCTGAAGGACCTGGATCCGTCGGTGATCGACGCCGGCAAGGACCTGTTCGGGAACCCCCGGCAGACCTTCCTCCACGTCACCTTGCCGGCCACCCGCCAGGGCGTCATCGGTGGGTGCCTGCTCGTCTTCCTGCCCGTGCTGGGTGACTTCGCCACTGCCCAGTTCCTGGGCGGTCCCTCGAACACGATGATCGGCAACATCATCTCCGACCAGTTCGTCGCCTCGGGATCGCAGACGTTCGGGTCCGCCCTCGCAGTCACGTTGATCGTGCTGCTCGTGCTGTGCGTGGCGATCACCGCCGTTGCCCAGCGCGGCCGCGGCCGGGTCACCGAGGTGCTCCCGTGAGCGCCTCGGGGACCTTCGATCGGCCGCGGTTCCTGTGGGTCGTCACCGGGCTGACGTTGGCCTTCCTCTTCGTGCCCGTGGTCGTCGTGACCGTCTTCTCGTTCAACTCCTCGGCGTCGCTGACCAGCCTCGACGGAGCCAGCCTCCGGTGGTACCGCGCGTTCTTCGACGACGTGGACCTGCTCGCGTCACTGCGCCTGAGCGTCGTGATCGCCCTGGTCTCGTCGGTCGCCTCGGTCGTCCTAGGGACGCTGGTCGCGGTCGGCATCCGCCGAGGCACTCGTTTCATCGGTGGACCCACCAACGGCTCGGTCTTCCTCCGGGTGCTCACCCCGGAGACCGCGACCGGTGTCGCTCTCCTGCTCCTGTTCACCCAGCTCGGCATCCCGCTGTCGACCACGACGGTGGTGATCAGC
The DNA here is from genome assembly GCA_040514145.1 of Aeromicrobium sp. Classification (GTDB taxonomy): domain Bacteria; phylum Actinomycetota; class Actinomycetes; order Propionibacteriales; family Nocardioidaceae; genus Aeromicrobium. The sequence continues at coordinate 5,192 of JBEVDF010000049.1, read as the reverse complement.
CACACCGTGCTGTGCCTCGCCTTCGTCGCGGTCGTCGTGGGAAGTCGGCTGGCGCTGCTCAGCCCGCAGATCGAGGAGGCCGCGATGGACCTGGGCGCCACCCGGCTGCACGCGTTCCGGTTGGTCGCGCTGCCTGTGCTGTGGCCGTCGATCGTCGCCGCGGGGCTGCTGGCTTTTGTCATCAGCTTCGACAACTTCATCACCAGCTTCTTCACCTCCGGCCTCGGTGTGCCGCCGCTGCCCGTGCGCATCTACGGGATGCTGAAGTTCGGGGTCACGCCGGTCGTGAACGCCATCGGCGTGCTGATGCTCGTCGGCACCGTGGTCGCGGTCGGGCTAGCCGCGCTGCTCGCCGCCCAGGTCCGCAGGCTGCGTGGGGCCCAGCTCGAGGAGGCCGCTCGTGGTTGACCAGTCCGCGCCCGACCTTCCCGCGGTCGAGCTGCTCGACGTCAGCAAGCGGTTCGGCAGGGCGACCGTCGTGGACACGGTCACCATGTCCGTGCGCCGGGGTGAGTTCTTCTCGCTGCTCGGGCCGTCGGGCTGCGGCAAGACGACCTCCCTCCGGATGCTGGGCGGGTTCGTCGTGCCCGACGAAGGCCGTATTCGGCTCGGCGGCGAGGACGTCACCCGCGTGCCGCCCTACAAGCGGGACGTCAACACCGTCTTCCAGTCCTATGCGCTTTTCGCCCATCTCTCGGTGGCGCAGAACGTCGCGTTCGGCCTGAAGCGTCGCAAGGTCCCACGCGCGGAGATCTCGCGGCGCGTCAACGAGATGCTCGAGCTGGTTGACATGCAGGACAGGTCTCGAGCGATGCCCTCGGAGCTCTCCGGTGGGCAGCGTCAGCGCGTCGCGCTGGCTCGTTCGCTGGTGACGATGCCTCAGGTTCTGCTGCTCGACGAGCCGCTCGGTGCGCTCGATCTCAAGCTGCGCCGACAAATGCAGGTAGAGCTCAAGCGGATCCAGCGTGAGGTGGGGATCACCTTCGTCTACGTCACGCACGATCAGGAGGAAGCGCTGTCCATGTCGGACCGGATCGCGGTGATGAGCCGCGGGCGGATCGAGCAGGTCGACACCCCGGATGCGCTCTACGCCCGGCCAGCGTCGGCCTTCGTGGCAGGGTTCATCGGCAGCTCGAACCTGCTCCAGGTGCGTCGGGTCGGACAGGGGGCTCAGACCGCGGCCGGAGCCGTCGTCCCGCTCCCGGCGAACGCGCCGGGCCTTCCCGACGGCTCGGCGTTCACCCTCCTCCTGCGCCCCGAGCACCTGCTCCTGGACCCGGTGGGCGACGTGGCAACGATGCGGGGCACGATCACCGACACCGTGTTCCTCGGCTCGATGACGCAGTACCGGGTGCACTGCGCCGAGGGCCTGGAGCTCATGGTCAGCGTGCCCAACACCAGCAGCCACCACGCCCACGTCCGCCGTCCCGGGACCCAGGTCAGCGTCGGCTGGCAGGCCGACGACGCCGTCGTGCTCCCCGCCGACGCCCTGCGCTCCACGACCTCCGCGGAGAACGCATCCGCCCCACAGTGAAGGAACCGCCCGCGGTGCAGATCATCGGCATGGACAACCACGACATCGCCTGCGTCGACGTCGCGGCGATGTACGACTTCTACGTCAACACGCTCGGCATGGTTCCGGCGTACCCATTCGACCCCGGCGAGGACTGGTTCGCCGCGACGGCCGGCTCGACCACGCTCTACTTCTTCCGCGGCGAGGGCGAGCACCTGCCCAAGGCCGGGCCCGACATCGAGCACAACAGGCCCGGCCTGGAGTCGCTCGCCTTCCTCGTCGCGGACCTCGACCAGGCGATCGCCGAGCTGGACGGACACCTCGAGTGGTGCGGTGAGGCGGAGACCTGGCGGCACCCGAACGGCTCGTGGTTCTACTTCCGACACTTCTACGACATCGAGGGCAACAAGCTGAGCCTCAGCGAAGCACACGACATCAGGTGGAGCTGAGCTGACGCTCGTACCGGCAACAGCACTGATCGAGGAGAACACCATGCAGATGCAAGGACGAGTCGCCGTCGTGACCGGCGCCGGACGCGGCAACGGGCGCGCGATCGCCAAGCGGCTCGCCGCCGAAGGGGCCACGGTCGTGCTCGGGGACCTCAACACCGACGACCTGGACGCCGTCGTCGCTGCCGTCGAGGAAGCAGGGGGCAAGGCGGTCGCCCAACGGTGCGACGTGTCGCAGGAGGTCGACGTCGAAGCCCTGGTGGCGGTTGCCGACTCCCTCGGAGGTCCGCACGCGATGGTGGCTCAGGCCGGCGCGATGCACGAGGGCACCCTGGAGTTGACCAGCCCCGACGACTGGGACAGGTTCCTCTCGGTTGACGTGAAGGGCAGCTACCTGTGCGCGCGAGCCGCGATCCCCAGGATGAGGAAGCTGGGCGGCGGTTCCATCGTGTTGATGTCCGGCACCTACGCCTCCATGCCTGAGTATGGGATCGCCGTGCAGGCGGCCGCCAAGGGCGCGATCATGTCGATGACCCGCGCCATCGCCGTGGAGGTCGGCCCGGACAACATCCGTGCCAACTGCATCGTCCCGGGGTACATCGAGACCCCCATGGTCGCCAACTGGGCGGACATGCACCCGGATCCGGCCGCGGCGCGAACGGCCGCTGCCGACCTGCACGCCTTGAGGCGCATGGGGAAGCCCGAGGAGGTCGCCGCGACAGCGCTGTTCCTTTGCTCCGACGAGTCGTCGTTCTCGACGGGCCACCCGTACCACGTGGACGGCGGGCTCGCGGCGGGGATGAACTATGCGCAGCACACCGGTGACTGATCCGTGACGTCCTTACCCCCCGGCACGACCTCCTGGACGGCCTTCACGTTCGATCTGGACGCCGAGGAGGTCTGGCTGGCCGAGGACCCCACCTCCGCGCGACGCCCGGCTCTGCTTTCCCAAGGCTCGTACGGCCCCAAGGTGGGGCTTCCCGCCGTGCTCAAGCTCCTGCGTCTCCATGACGTGAGGTCGACGTTCTACGTGCCTGGCCGCGTCGTCGAGACGCATCCCGGTGCGGTGGAGTCGATCCTCGAGGCCGGGCACGAGGTGGCGCACCACGGCTACACGCATCGAGCGCCCGCTGACCTCAGCCTCCAGGAGGAGGCCGAGGAGCTCGACCGCGGGCTGGCCGCGCTTCGTGGCCTCGGGGTGGAGCCCAGAGGCTACCGAGCACCGTCATGGGACCTGAGCCCTCACACGCTCGGCCTCGTCGCGGAGCGCGGCATCGATTACTCGTCCAACTTCATGGACGACGTCCGGCCCTACGTTCACTCCTCCTGCGACGTCGTCGAGCTCCCCGTGCACTGGACACTCGACGATGCGGCCCACTACTGGTTCGCCGGTGACACGTGGACGAAGAAGATCTCCACCAACGCGGAGGTCGAGCAGATCATGGTGGCGGAGAGCGAGGGCATCGCGGCCATGAACGGGTGCGTCGTCTACACCTTCCATCCTCAGATCATCGGCCGACCAGGTCGGCTGCCGCTCCTCGAGAAGCTGTTGCGCCGGGCGGTGTCCGACGCGTCCACCTGGGTCGCCACCTCGGCAGAGATAGCTGCACAGACACGAAAGCAGGCATCGTGAGCCAAGCCAAGCCGTACCGGCGGATCAGGGTGAGCGGGGACGCGCACGAACGCGGCCTCCAGTGCGGCCGCGAGGCACGAGACGAGGTACTGCGGTGCCGCACGGCCTACGAGGAGGCCTTCCAGAAGACCGTCGGGTGGACGTGGGCCCAGGCGATCGAGGCCACCGCCGATCTCGTGGGCCCGGTCGAGGACGCCTTCCCGCAGTACCTCGACGAGATGCGCGGCATCGCCCAGGGCGCGGGCCTGACGTTCGAGGACATCTTCACGATGAACGCACGCACGGAGGTGATGTGGGCAGCAACGGTGCGCCAGTCCGAGGCCGAGCGGGCCTGGCTCGCCCGCGAGTGCAGTGCGTTCGCCCTGTTGCCGTCCCGCACAGCCGACGGGCACACCCTGGTCGGCCAGAACTGGGACTGGTTGGTCCACAGCTTCGACAGCCTCATCGTGCTGGAGGTCGAGCAGCCTGACCTCCCCAACTTCGTCACCGTCGTGGAGGCGGGTCTGCTCGCGAAGTCGAGCATGAACTCCGCCGGCCTCGGGGTTGCCGTGAACACGCTGGTCACCTCGGCCGACAAGGCCGAGCCAGGGATCCCGTTCCACGTGCTGATCCGGGCCTTCGCGGACTGCGAGTCGCTCACGGACGCCGTCCACATCGCGTCACACCACGTCCGGTCTTCCTCGGGCAACTACCTGATCGGGCACGCCGACGGGATCGCGGTCAACCTCGAGACGGCGCCGGGTGACTACCGCGGCATCACGCCGATTTTGCCGGTGGACGACGCACTGGTCCACACGAACCACTTCACCCGCGACGTCCCGGGGAGTCGCGACGTCGCGCACTACGCTATGGCCGACAGCCTCGTCCGCCTCCAGATCGTGCAACGATCCATCGCGGAGTCGAAGACACCCGCGACCGCCGCCTCGCTGCGTGACGCACTCTCCAACCACGCGGACTTCCCGGCCGCGGTCTGCTGCCACCCTGATCCGCGCGAACCGCGGTGGCAGCAGTGGGCGACCGTCATGTCGGTGGTGCTCGACCTCGACGCGCGGACGATGTACCTGAGCGACGGGAACCCCTGCCAGAACGACTATCGCCGACTCACGTTCGAGGGCCTGCTGGACAAGCCGTCACGGTTGGCCGGCCTGCGTCGTGAGCTCGAGGGCGAGTCGACGGAGATCGCTTCATGAAGACGTTCGACGTCGCGGTCATCCCCGGCGACGGCGTCGGCGGCGAGGTGGTCGCAGCCGGTCGTGAGGTGCTCGATGCTGTGGCCGGGTCGAGCGAGAACGAGATCGAGCTCGCCTGGACCACCTCGACTGGGGGAGCGGGTACTTCGCAGTGCACGGGCGGATGATGCCGAGGACGGTCTCGACCTGCTGAAGGCGCACGCCGCGATCTACTTCGGCGCCGTCGGGTCGGCCGGGGTCGCGGACCACGTGAGCCTGTGGGGTCTGCGTCTGCGGCCCATTGAGCCCGCGGGTGGAGCGGCATCTCGATGATCAGCGTCGGGCCACGTCCGCGACCGTGCTGGGACCGGCGGCCGACGCCTGCTCTGCACGGATGCGGACCGGTGGCCGGCTCAGGTGCCGTCCGC
>JBEVDF010000346.1:0-5083 GCA_040514145.1 Aeromicrobium sp. | reverse complement strand
GGTGGCGGCGGTGAAGACCGCGGCGAGTCCGAGGTAGGTCATCGGGCGACCGCCTTGCGGTCGAGCAGCATCGTGAACAACCCGTGCAGGACACCGGTGACGTAACAGAGGAAGACGATGAAGAAGAGCTCCTCCAGCGGCAGCTCGCGCGCCACCTCGATGCCGGTCATGGCCGGGGACTCGCCCCGCGCGTACACCTCGAGGCGGATCGCCACGAGGTCCCAGATCAGGAAGAACACGAAGCCGACGGCGAGCACGACCAGCGCGTGCGAGCCCTTGCGGAACAGGAACAGCCGCCAGCGGCGGTCGACCAGTCCCATGCAGAAGCCCGCCCCGATCACCGAGGCGAGGTACAGCCAGCTCACGCGACCACCGTAGTGCCGGCGAGGGGCTCGGGTGAGGGACCGGCCGACCGGTCGCCGCGCAGTCGCTTGAGCACGAGCTCGGCGCTGATCAGGCACATCGGCAGTCCGATGCCGGGGATCGTGCTGGAGCCGGCGTAGAGCAGCCCGTCCACCCGGCGCGAGGCGTTGCGCGCTCGCAAGAACGCACTCTGGCGCAGGGTGTGCGCCGGGCCGAGGGCGCCGCCGGACCACGCGTTCAGATCGGCCGCGAAGTCGCCGGGACCCACGGTGCGCCGCACCTTGATGCGCGAGGCGAGGTCGGGGACGCCGGCCCACGACGCGATCTGCGCGATGGCCGCGTCCGCGGTCTTCTCGACGACGGGATCGCCGGCACCGTCGACGCCACCGCGGCCGAGGCCCACATCGGCCGGCACGGGGACGAGGATGAACACGTTCTCGTCGCCCGGGGGCGCGACCGAGGGGTCGGTGGCCGACGGACGGCACACGTAGGAGGAGGCCGGGTCGGGCACGCGACCGGGACGACCCAGCACGTCGTCGAAGTTCGAGGCCCAGTCCTGCGTGAAGAACATCGTGTGGTGGGCCAGCTCGGGCAGCTCCCCGTCGACGCCGAGGTACGCCAGCACGGCACCGGGCCCCGGGTCGCGGCGCTTCCACCACGACTCCGGATAGGTCTGGAGGTGGTCGGGCAGCAGCCGTGTCTCGAGGTGGTGCAGGTCCATCGCACCGACCACGACGTCGGCGCCGATCCGCTCGATCCCGTCGTCGGTGCGGAACGTGACGCCGTCGACTCGCGCCCGCGCTCCCGGTGTGGGCAGCGTGCGGCCGGTGGAGCGGGTGTCGATGCCGATCACGGTGGCGCCCGTGTGGATGCGCACCCCGCGGGCGCGCGCCAGATCGGCGATCGCGTCGATCAGCGTGGAGAAGCCGCCCTGCGGGTAGAGCACGCCGTCGGCGAGGTCCATCCCGCTCATCAGGTGGTACATGCTCGGGGCGCGCGACGGCGACGACCCCAGGAACACGGCGGGGTACCCGAGGATCTGGCGCAGCCGGGTGTCGTCGAAGCGCGCGGCGACGTGCGACTCCAGCGAGCGACCCAGCAGCCCGGCCAGCCGGGGAGCCCGGCGCAGCACGTCGGCGTGCGCGAGGTTCGCCGGCCGCTCGAAGCTCGTGTAGAGGAAGTGGTCGACGGCCATCTGGTGGGTGTCGGACGCCGAGTCGAGGTACTCCTCGAGGCGCCGCCCGGCCCCGGGCTCGATCGCGTCGAACAGCGCCACGTTCTCGGCGCGGGTGGCGCGCACGTCGACGGGCTGTTCGTTCCCCTCGAAGAACACGCGATAGCCCGGGTCCAGCTGCACGAGGTCGAGCTGCTCGTCCGCCGTGGTGCCGAGCAGCCGGAAGAAGTGCTCGAAGACCTCGGGCATGAGGTACCAGGAGGGGCCGGTGTCGAACCGGAAGCCGCCGCTGCTCCACGAGCCGGCGCGGCCGCCCACCTCGTCGCGCTGCTCCAGCAGGTCGACCGACCAGCCGTCGGCGGCCAGGAGGGCGGCAGTGGCCAGGCCGGAGATCCCGCCACCGATGACGGTGACGCGCCCCATCAGACGCCCACCGTGACGGCCCGCGCGACGACCCGAGCCTTGGCCGGGCCGGGCACCCGGATCCGCTCGGAACGGATGCGCGCCGGCGAGGCGTGGCGCAATCGTCGCGAGAGCTCCGCGAACAGGGCGTGTGCCGCGGCGACCGCGCGGCGGCTGCCGGCGGGAAGGCGCGGGATCACGTCGGCGGCGGCGGCGAGGTCGGCGTCGATGTCGTCGAGCAGGCGGTCGCGCATCGCGACGTCGAAGTGCTCGGGGTCCAGGCCCGGCACGTAGCTGCGGCCGAGGTTGTCACGGTCGTCGCCGAGGTCGCGCAGGAAGTTCACCTTCTGGAAGGCGGCACCGAGGCGGCGCGCCCCGGTGGCGAGCTCGGCGTACTGCGCCTCCGGTCGCGGCGCGTCGAGCAGGAACGCCTTCAGGCACATCAGCCCGACGACCTCGGCGGAGCCGTAGACGTACGTGGCGAAGCTGGCCTCGTCGTGGTCGGTGCGGAAGAGGTCGGTGCGCATCGACTGGAAGAACGGGTCGACCAGCTCGGTGCCGATGCCGCAGGCGCGAGCGGTGCGCGCGAACGCGTGGACGACGAGGTTGGCGCTGTGCCCCGTGCGCATCGCCTCGTGGACCTCGGCGTGGAACGAGTCCAGCAGGTGCACTTGCTGGTCGTGGTCGCCGCCGGGCCGCGGGGCGTCGACGATCTCATCGGCCACCCGCACCAGGGCGTAGATGTTGCACACCCGGGTGCGCACCGGCTCGGTCAACAGCCGTGACGCCAGCGAGAACGACGTGGAGTAGCGCTTGATCACGAGTGCCGCGGCACCCTCGGCCACGTCGTCATACAGGGTGTAGGCCTCGGTGGCGGCCGTGGATCCCGACCGCCCGTGCTCGTGCGGATGCAGGGCGCTCATGCCGCGCCCGCCTGTGCGGTGGCGTCCTGCGATGCAGCGGCCATGCGCCACGCCTGCGCCACGAGGGGGTCGAACAGCGACCGCTCCAGGTCCAGCGTGCGGGCGTGCTCGCGGGCCAACGCGAGGTGGCCGTCGGCGAGGTCCTCGACGTAGGTCCGGGAGCCGCACGCGTCCAGCGCCTCGCGCACGCCGGCCGCGGCCGCCTCGGTGAGGTCGGGATCGCCCAGGTGCGGCGCGATGCGCTCCCAGTCGGGCGTCTGCGAGGCGTGGACCATGAGCGGCGTGCGCTTGCCCTCGCGCAGGTCGCCGAGGGGGTCCTTGCCGGTGAGGTCGGGGTCGCCGAACATCGCCATCACGTCGTCGTGGAGCTGGAAGGCGATGCCCAGGCACCGCCCGATCTCGCTGAGCACACGGACGGCGGACTCGCCGGCGCCCGCCAGGACCGCGCCGGCCTGGAGCGGCAGCACGAACGAGTAGACGGCCGTCTTGTGCTCGGTGACGGCGATGGCCTCGTCGGCGCTCGGCATCGCGGCGCCCAGGGCGAGGCGCACGTCGGCCAGCTCGCCGGCGGCGGACGCGTGCAGGGTGGCGTCGAGCAGGTCGAGCAGCCGGTGGGTGGTGACGGGGTCGACGCCGCACGTCGCCACGGCGCGGATCGCGGCGGCCAGGGCGAGGTCGCCGGCCAGGATCGCGCCCGCCCGCGCGTAGGTGTCGTGGTCGTCCGGCGCGGTGCCGAGCTCGGCGGCATCGGAGCGGAACAGGCCCGGAACGCTGGGGCGCCCGCGACGCGTGTCGTCGTTGTCGATCACGTCGTCGTGGATGACGAAGGCGGTGTGCAGCAGCTCGGTGGCCGCGGCGACGGCGTCGACCACCGTGTCGGGCTGGTCGCCGCCGAAGGCCGCGTGCACCGTGGTGACCAGCCACGGGCGGAAGCGCTTGCCGCCTGAACTGCCGAGGTCGAGGGCGGTGAGCAGCGCGCGATGGTCGCGGTCCAGGCCGGGGACCCGGGCCGAGTGCAGGAGCGAGTCCAGCTCGGATTGCAGGGTCATGGGCTCGTCTCCGTCTCGTCCGGCGCCAGCACGTGCCAGGCGTCCGCTTCCTCGATCGCGGCGGCCTGCTCCACCAGCCACGGGCTCAGCGCCCACGGCGCCACCCGCACGGTCTCGCGCAGGTCGCTGACCTCGACCCAGCGCAGCTCCTCGACCTCGTCGGGGTGGGGCTGCACGACGTCGGTCGCATGGGCGACGAAGACGGGGCACACCTCGTTCTCCACGACGCCGGCGGCATCCACCGCGCGATAGGCGAAGTCGGGCAGGAACGGCCGGATCGTCGCGGGCTCGAGGCCGAGCTCACCGCGACCGTGGCGGCTGACCGCGTCGACGAGGTCCTCGCCCGGGCGCGGGTGACCGCAGAAGGAGTTGGTCCACACCCCCGGCCACGACCGCTTGCCCAGGGCCCGACGGGTCAGCAGCACGCGGCCGCGACCGTCGATCAGATAGCAGGAGAACGCCAGGTGCAGGGGCGTGTCGTGCCCGTGGACGTCGTGGCGCGGCGCCGTGCCGATGGGGCGGCGGTCCTCGTCCAAAAGGACGACGAGGTCGTCCGGGTCCCCGTGCGGGAGCCGGTCGGGAAGACCCGCGGGCGCGACGAAGGTCGGAGCAGCGGCGTGGGCTGCACCGGTGGCGAGGTCGAGCACGGGTTCCACAAAGTCCTCCTGGTGACACTCGAACGATATTGCTAACCAATCTAGATATCAACTTGTAGAAATAGCGTTTATGATGGAGGAGTGTCGACGCCCTCCCTTCCCCGTACGCCCGTGGCGCCCGAATACACCGACGACGAGCGCGGCCTCCTGAGGGCTGTGCGCGAGCTCGTCCGGGCCGACCGGGAGATGCGGTCGCGCCTCAGCCACGCGATGCGGGTCAACCCCACCGACCTGCGCTCGCTGCGTCACGTGATCCGCGCCGTGGAGCTGGCGGAGTCCGATCCGAGCCTGAGCGCGGTGCCGGGCGTGACGCCGCGCCGCTTGGCCGATCACCTCGGCATCAGCACCGCCGCCGTCACCACCCTGGTCGACCGGCTCGTGGCGTCGGGCCACCTCGAGCGCGTGCCGCACCCGACCGACCGCCGGTCCGTGGTGCTCGTGCCCACCGAGCAGGCCCGCCGCGAGATGGCGGAGCACCTGGCCGACATGCACGAGCGGATGAAGGCGATCGCGGCC
>JBEVDF010000345.1:0-4149 GCA_040514145.1 Aeromicrobium sp. | reverse complement strand
TCATGCAGAACGCCGACGCCATCTCCCCGGCCAGCAACGGCTTGAGGTACTTCTCCTTGTGCTCGGCGGTGCCGAACAGCTGCAGCACCTCCATGTTGCCGGTGTCCGGCGCGTTGCAGTTGATCGCCTCCGGCGCCAGATACGGGCTCCGACCGGTGATCTCCGCCAACGGCGCGTAGTCCAGGTTGCTCAGGCCGGGCGAGCCCCAGGCCTCGTCCTTGTGGGGGTGGAACAGGTTCCACAGCCCCAGCGAGCGCGCCGTCTTCTTCAGGTCCTCCAGCACCGGCGGGTGGAAGTTCGGGTTGCCCGACTCGGCCATCTGCTGGTGGTACACGGACTCCGCGGGATACACGTGCTCGTCCATGAAGGCGAGCAACCGCTCCTGGTACTCCTTGGCGGTGTCGGAGAGTTCGAAATGCATGGGTCAGCTCCTTGCTGGTCGCGTCGATGTCGACGAGGCGGGTTCAGGTGGGGGAATCAGGCGAGTGAGGCTTGGTAGCGGCGCATGCCGGCGAGCCAGCGATCGATGTCGCCGGTCTTGCGGGACTGGAAGACCTTGACCTCGGGGTGGGGCAGGATGAGGAACTCCTCGGCCTCCATGGCACGGAGCACGATCGCGGCGACCTCGTCGGCCTCGAGCACCCCGCCGGCGTCGGTCACGGCCTGCGCGGCGCGGCGCTGCGTCTCGTTCGTGATCGGGGCGCCACCGGTGAGCATGTCGGTGTTGACGCCCATGGGGCACAGGCAGCTGACGACGACGCCCTGGTCGCCGTACGTGATCGAGAGCCACTCGGCGAAGGCCACCGCACCGTGCTTGGAGACCGAGTAGGTCGCCGAGCCGATCTGGGTGAGCAGGCCGGCCGCCGACGCGGTCGAGACGAAGTAGCCCTGTCCGCGCTCGACCCAGCCGGGGACGAGCAGGCGGGCGGCGCGCACGTGCGCCATGACGTTCACCTGGTGGGCCAGGTCCCAGTCCTCCTCGGAGGCCTCGAGGTCCACTCCCCCGCCGACTCCGGCGTTGGCGAAGTAGACGTCGACCGGGCCGAACGACTCCTCGGCGGCGGCGATGAGCTTCTCGATCTGGTCGGTGCGGGACACGTCTCCGGCGACCGCGACGGCCGATCCGGGCGTGGCCTCGTTGAGGCGCGCGGCCACGGACTCGACGCCGTCGGCCTTGAGGTCCGCCAGCACGACGCGCGCGCCGCCGGCGACCAGCGCGTCGGCCAGAGCGGCGCCGATGCCGCCACCGGCTCCGGTGACGACGGCGACCTTGCCGTTGATGTCCATGTGGTTCCTCCGAGTCGAGTGACGTGCTTCACACTGCGTGGGTCCCACCATAATCTGAAATCGGACTCAAGTTCAAGTGCCGGGGGCGGACGAAGTCTCGTCCAACGCTCCCGGCGCCAGTCCGAGGAGCCCGGAGAGCGCGGCCGAGGTGGTCGCCGCATCGCGATGCACGATGCCGCCCAGGCCCAGCGCCGCGGCCGCCCGGATGTTCATCGCGAGGTCGTCGATCATGATCGCCTCGGACGGTCGCACCCCCAGCCGCTCGCACGCGATCTCGTACAGGGCGCGCGAAGGCTTGCGCACGCCCTCGCGACCCGAGATCGCCTGCACCTCGAACAGCTCGTCGAGGCCGTGCCCCGTGTAGCAGTCGCGTCCGAGTGAGTTCGAGACCAACGCGACCGCGATCCCCTCGTCCTTGAGCCGCCGCACGAGCGCCGTCATGGCGTGATCGGGGTGCAGGTCGCGCTGCATGCGGACGATGAGGCCCTCGGGCTCCACGGGGATCCCCCGAGCGGCGAAGGCCTGCGCCACCGCCGCCTCGAACACCTCGTCCTCGACCCGGCCGCACTCGTGGTCGACGAGTGCGGCACGCGCCTGCTCGTCGTCGGTCAGCACACGCACGAGCGCGTCGGGGTCGCCGCAGACCTCGCGGCTGAAGCGCTCGAACGAGGCGAACACGCTCCCGGTCAGCACTCCCCCGAAGTCGAACAGCACCGCACGCGGTGGCTCCGCGGAGGCGACGACGTCCGGCGCGGCGGTCACCTGGCCTGCGCCCGGGACGCGGACTGCGCCAGCTCGCGCAGCTGGTCCTTGTCGATCGAGCGCTTGAGGATCTTGCCGGTGGCGCCCTTGGGCAGCGCGTCGACGAACGAGTAGATCCGCGGCACCTTGTAGGCCGAGAGCCGCTCCTTCGCCCAGGCGCGGATCGCGTCGCCGGTCAGCTCCGCACCGGGCGCCGTCGCGATCACGGCGGCGATCTCCTCGCCGTAGTGGTCGTCGGGGATCCCGACCACGGCGACCTCGACGATGCCGGGGTGCTCGTAGAGGACCTCCTCGACCTCGCGCGGGTAGACGTTGTACCCGCCGCGGATCACCAGGTCCTTCACCCGGTCGACGATCGTGAGGTAGCCGTCGGCGTCGACCGAGCCGAGGTCGCCGGACTTGAGCCAGCCGTCCTTCAGCTCGGCGGCGTTGGCCTCGGGACGGTTCCAGTAGCCCTTCATCACCGTCGGGCCCTTGATGAACACCTCGCCGACCTCGCCGGGCATGAGCACGCGACCCTCGGAGTCACGGATCTCGACGTCGGTGCCGGGCAGCGTCGGGCCGGTGGTGCCGGTGCGCTGCTCGCGGTGGATGTCGTTGAAGGTCGCGGCGCCCGTGGTCTCGGTCAGGCCGTAGCCCTCGAGGATCGTGCAGCCGAAGCGGTCGGTGAACGCGCGGATCACCTCGACGGGCAGAGACGCGCCGCCCGAGCTGGCCATCCGCAGCGTGGCGAAGTCCTCGGGCTGCCAGTCGCCCTGCGCGTGGAGCATCGCGTTCCACATCGTCGGCACTCCCGAGACGGTGGTCAGCTGGTCCTGCTTGACCATGTCGAGCATCTTCGCCGGGTCGAACGGCGACAGCAGCGAGAAGGACGCGCCGATGGCGAGCGCCGTGTTCATGCACACGGCCTGGCCGAACACGTGGAACAACGGCAGCGCCGTGCCGAAGCGGTCATCCTTCGTCAACTCCAGGACGGGCAGGAACGAGTCGACCGTCCGGTCGAGGTTCGACGCGGTGAGCTCGGCGCCCTTCGGCCGTCCGGTGGTGCCGGAGGTGTAGAGGATGATCGCGGTGTCGTCCGGCGCGTGGTCGTGGGCCTCGAGGAGCGGCTCGCCGGGGAACTCCAGACCCGGGTGGGCCTCCCAGAACTCCACCCCGCGGTCGGCCGCCGCGGCACGAGCCGCGTCGGCGCACTCGTGCCACGCGATGACGAGCGAGGCGCCCGAGTCGTCCAGCACGTAGCCGATCTCCGGCGCGGTGGACATCACGTTCATGGTCGTCACGGTCACGCCCGCGGCGTGGAGGCCGTAGTAGATCTCGGGGAACTCGGGGATGGTGGGCGCGATGAACAGCACCCGGTCGAGCGGCGCCAGCCCGGCGGAGCGCACCGCGCCGGCCACGCGCTGGTTGGTCTCGCGCAGTTCATGGAACGTGATCGTGCGGGGCGAGCGGATCGCCACCCGGTCCGGCTCGGCGTCGGCGTGGGCCCAGACCCTTGAAACGATGTTGACCATGCGTCGTCCTTCGATCAGCCTCGTGTGACGTGGTTCATGCTGCCGCGTCACAAAGTGAACTTGGTTTCAGATTTAGTAGCGTAGCTCCCAGAGGCAGGTCAAGGCCACCCCCGGGTCTCACACCGGGCACATGAGTCCGGATTCAACTCTGGGTAGGGTGTCGCCCATGCGCACCGCTGCTCGGCCCACCGTGGACCAGATCGACGCCCTCGGCACCGCCCTCTCGGTGGTCGCCCCTCCGGAGTTCGAGGACGGGAACGGCCACGTCAACGTCGGCCACTACTACCGGCTCCACATGGAGGCCGGCCACGCGGCGTTCCAGCGCCTGGGCTTCGACGAGGACTATCGCGACAGCACCGGCCACAGCGTGTTCAGCGTCGAGCACCACATCAAGTTCCTCGACGAGTCGCTCGTCGGCGACGAGCTCTCGGTGCACCTGCGCCTCCTGGGCGTGAGCGCGAAGGCGCTGCACGCGCAGACGATCGTGGTGAACCGCTCGCGCGGCACCGTCGCGAACACGCTGGAGTTCCTCGAGCTGCACGTCGACCTCACGACCCGACGCACCACGCCGATGCCGCAGCACCTC
>JBEVDF010000310.1:0-7162 GCA_040514145.1 Aeromicrobium sp. | reverse complement strand
GCTGGGGGTCGTGCACGCCGATCGACCGCACGATCCGGCTCTCGCACCGGCTGCAGGCGATGCCCGAGCACGTCGTCGACGCGGTGCTGGTGCACGAGCTGACCCATCTGGTCGTCTCGGGGCACGGTCCGCGGTTCGACGCGATCGTCAAGCGGTACCCACGGACGGACGAGGCGATGGGGTTCCTCGAAGGCGTGACCTGGCAGCAGCGACGAGAGCCCTGACCGAGTCGTCCGTGGGCTCGGGCAGGTCGTCCAGGGCGAACCACCGCACGTCGTCGGACTCGTCCGAGCACTGCGGCTCCGCGCCCGGAGGGGCGACCGCAACGAACTGGACGTCGAGGTGATGGCCGCCCTCGTGGCAGTACACCCGGTGGCGCGACAGCAGTACGGGCTCGGGATCGATCGCGAGCCCGGCGATGCCCGTCTCCTCCTGCGCCTCGCGCCGAGCGGCCGCGGCGAGCGACGGATCGACCGGCTCGCAGTGGCCGCCGGTCTGCAGCCAACGACCGAACTTCGGGTGCAGCACGAGGGCCACGCGGTCGTGATCGGCCGAGACCACGAGGGCGCTCGCGGTCACGTGGTCGGGAGCGCACGCCCGGGCGCCCGGGTCGTCGTGCGCCCCGGCGTGGTCGGCGAAGAGCGCACGCAGGTGATCCTGCTCGGCGTCGGGCGGCGACCATCGCGCCAGCACGGCGCGGATGTCGGCGGTCAGGCTCACGCGCGGTCGTCGGGGGTGGCGCCGGTCTCGCCCGGGTCGTCCGAGGAGAGCAGCTCCTGCAGGGCGGCGTCGAAGTCGGCGTCGCTCAACTGACCGGTCTGGTTCTCGCAGAATCCCAGGGGATCGTCGAGGTCGGCCGACGTCGGCAGGAGATCGGGGTGGCTCCAGACCGCGTCGCGGGCCTCGGGACCACGGCGGTCGCGCAGCGCGGACCACAGGTTGGCGGCGTCGCGCAGGCGGCGCGGACGCAGCTCGAGCCCCACCAGCGAGGCGAACGTGTCCTCGGCGGGGCCGCCGGTGGCGCGGCGGCGACGCATCGCCTCGGCCAGCGCGGGCGCCGCCGGCATGACGCCGTCGGTGGCGCGAGCGACGACCTCGTCGACCCAGCCCTCGATGAGCGCGAGCAGCAGCTCGAGACGCTCCTTGGCGCGCTCCTGCTCGGGCGTGGGCGCGGGGTCGAAGAGGCCGCCCTGGAGGGCTTCCTGCATGGCCTCGGGGTTGGACGGGTCGATCGAGCGCATCTGCTCCTCGATGGCCCCGGTGTCGATCCGGATGCCGCGGGCGAAGTCCTCGATCGCGCCGAGCACCGCGGCGCGCAGCCACGTGGCGTGTGCGTAGAGGCGGTGGTGGGCGGCCTCGCGCAGCATCACGTAGAGCAGGACGTCGGCCTGGTTGGCCTCGAGGTCGGTCGCGAAGGCGCTGATGTTGTGCGGCAGCACCGCGGCGACGTGCTCGGGGCCGAGCGGCAGGCCCACGTCGGTGGAGGAGAGGACCTCGGTGGCCAGGGCGCCGATGGCCGAGCCGATCTGTTGGCCGAACATCGCGCCGCCGGCCTGGTTGAGCATGCCGAGCAGGGGACCGGCCATCGCCTTGGCCTCGGGCGGCATGGCCTCGCCCATCGAGGCCACGACGTGCTCGGCCACCGGCTCGACCATGACCTGCCACGTGGGCATCGTCTGCTCGACCCACTGGGCGCGGCTCCACGCCAGCGCGGAGGTGGCCGTGGCGGGCACGTCCGTGGCCTTGTCGAGCCACATCTCGGCCAGGCGGGCGGCATCGGCGACCGCCCCGGCCTGACCGCTGTGGGGGCTCGGGTCCTCACCGGCGGCAGCCACGGCGTGACGGGCCACGTCGGCGGCCAGCGCGTAGTTCACGGTGCCCTCGTGCGGCTCGAACATCCGCTGCATCTGGGACATCATCTGGCCGAGGTCGAACTGACCTGCGCCCATCTGTCCGAACAGGCCTTCCAGGGGCGTGCCCTTGAAGGGGTTCTGGGGGTCCTCGCGGGGTTCCTCGGCCATGGGGCCAGCCTAGGCGCTCGCGCCAACGCGCGGCCGGGGTCACCACCGTGCCTCTAGGGTGTTCGATGTGTCATCGCCGCTGCGCCTGAGTCGCCGCACCCTCACCCTGTCCGTCGGCCTGTCGATCGTGACGGTGCTGACGTGTCTCGTGGCCTTCCTGCCCGTCCCGTTCGTGACGATGCGGCCGGGCCCGGTCTTCAACACCCTCGGCGAGCTCGACGGCACCCCGATGCTGACGTTCGGCGACGACGTGCGCACCTATCCCACCGACGGCCGCCTGGACTTCACGACGGTCTCGGTCACTCGCGCCGAGTCCCGGATGTCGCTCGCCGGTGCCATCGAGGGCTGGCTCGATCCCCATGTCGCCGTCGTCCCGCACGACTTCCTGTACCCCGACCGGCAGACGGACGAGCAGTCGCAGGCCGAGGGCGCGGCCGAGCTCGCCAGCTCCCAGGACGCCTCGCGCGCCGCGGCCCTGCGGGCGGCCGGTCGAGAGGTCGACGAGGTCCCCAAGGTGGCCGGCGTCGTGGAGGACGGACCCGCCGAGGGCAAGCTGAAGGTCGACGACCTGGTGCTGAGTGTCGACGGCCGCAAGGTCGAAACGCAGGAGGCCGTGGGCCGAGCGATCGGGGCGCGGAAGCCCGGCGACGAGGTCACGATCGGGTACCGCCGCGACGGCCGCGACGGGAGCGTCGAGATCACCACCACGGCGATGGACGACGACCCCGACAGGGCTCGTATCGGGATCGCCGTCGGCTCCACCTTCCAGTTCCCGATCGAGATCCAGAACCACATCGGCGACCGCGTCGGCGGTCCGAGCGCAGGCACCATGTTCGCCCTCGCGATCTACGACGCCCTGACGCCCGGGGCGCTCACCGGCGGGCAGAATGTGGCCGGAACCGGCACGATCGATCCTGAGGGCACGGTCGGATCCATCGGCGGCGTGCGCCAGAAGATGGCCGGCGCCGCCGAGGCCGGGGCCGACATCTTCCTCGTGCCCGCGGACAACTGCGACGAGGCGACGCAAGGCGATGACTTCGGCATGACGCTGGTGAAGGTGGAGAAGCTGCAGGACGCGATCGATGCGCTGGGCACGCTCGCGAAGAACCCGAAGGCGGAGGTGGCCTCCTGTGAATGATCCGGAACTGACCGTGAGTGGCGGCGGCCTGGGGGCCGACTCGCCCGTGCGCCGCGCCGCCCTCGAGGTCGAGGGCCACGTGAACGACGGCGGCTGGGACCAGCCGCCCCGGCTGTTCGCCCTCGTCCTGACCGACGACCTGTTGGCGGCGCAGCCCGAGCTCGCCGACGAGCTGGGCGCGCCCGACTCCTACACGCCGATCGAGCAGGAGCTGCCGCACGATCGTGAGGTCGAGGACCTGCTGCCCGAGATCGGCTGGCCCGCCGAGGTCGCCGGGTGCGCCGTGGTGATGGAGCGGCTCACGCTCCCGGCCGAGGCCGAGGACCAGCTGCCGAGCGACCCCGCCGCGGCGGTCGAGTTCGCCGCCCAGCATCCCGATCGCCAGGAGATGCGCATCGTCGCCGCGGTGCTGCGTGACGGCACGGCCCACGTGGCGGTGCGTCCGCGCGTGCCCGAGGACGCACCGCTGATCGAAGGACCGGACCTGGTGCCCGGACTCGTCGACCTGCTGGCGCAGACCCTCGCCGAGGACTCCTGAACCGACGGTTCTTCCACACCCCGTAGGCTGACGGCACCAGACCCACACCGTTGTGAGCCAGGAGCACCGTGAGCGACATCTTCGGATCGAACCCCCCTCGACGCGAGCCTGAACCGCGTTCCGACCGAGGGCGGAGAGTGCTGATCCCCACGATCGTCACGCTGGCCGCTCTGCTGGTCCTCGGATCGCTGTTCGTCAGCCTGTGGACCGAGCGTCTCTGGTACGGGTCGGTCGACTTCCAGGGCGTCTTCACCACCGTCCTGCTCACGCGCGCGGCGCTCTTCGTGGTCTTCGCCCTGTTCGGTGCCCTCGTGGTGGGCGCGAACGTCTGGCTGGCGCACCGCAACCGGCCCAACCCGCTCGGGCTGCGTCGCGACGACCCGGCCGCGCGGTACCGCCTCGCGATCACCCCGATCGCCAAGTGGGCCCTGCTGGCGGTCGCGGGCTTCGTCGGCTTCTTCTCCGGGATCATCGGCAGCAGCCGGTGGAAGACGTTCCAACTGTGGCGCAACGGCGAGCCGTTCGGCACCAAGGACCCGCACTTCGGCAAGGACGTGGGCTTCTACGTCTTCGACATGCCGTGGTTGCAGTTCATCGTGTCGTTCCTGTTCGCGCTGCTGCTGATCTCCGCGATCGCCGTGGTGTTCGTGCACTACGTGTTCGGCGGCATCCGGCTGGGCAACAAGGGCCCCAACTTCAGTCGTGCCGCGCAGGTCCAGGTGGCCGTGCTGGTCGGTCTGGCGATGCTCGTGCGGGCCGTGAAGTACTGGCTCGACCGCTACGCGATGGCCTACGACAGCTCGGGCCTGTTCGACGGCATCAAGTACACCGGGGCCAACGCCGAGATCCCGGCCAAGAACATCCTCATGATCGTGGCGATCCTGTGCGCCCTGATGTTCTTCTCCACGATCTTCCTGCGCTCCTGGACGCTGCCGGCGCTGGGTCTGGGCCTGTGGTTCCTGACGTCGCTGCTGATCGGTGCCGCCTGGCCCGCGATCATGCAGCAGTTCCAGGTCAACCCGTCCGAGCCCGACCGTGAGGGTCCGTACCTCGAGAAGAACATCGAGGGGACGCGCGCGGCCTTCGGCGTCGCCGACGTCCAGACGCAGGACTACTCGGCCAAGACCGAGCTGACGCCGCAGGAGCTGACCGCCTCGGCCGAGGCGCGCGTCAGCACCCGTCTGCTCGACCCGACCTTGATCTCGCCGGCCTTCCAGCAGCTGCAGCAGGTGCGCGGCTACTACACCGTGCAGAGCACGCTCGACGTCGACCGCTACGCGATCGGCGACGACCCGCAGCCGCAGGACGTCATCATCGCGGCGCGCGAGGTCGACCTCGACGGCCTGCAGTCCACGCAGCGCACGTGGTCGAACGACCACACGGTCTACACGCACGGCTACGGCGTGATCGCCGCCTACGGCAACAAGCGCGGCTCGCAGGGTGAGCCCGTGTGGGTCGCCAAGGACATCCCGCCCACCGGCGAGCTGGAGTTCGAGAACGCGCCGCGGATCTACTTCGGCGAGAGGTCCCCGTCCTACTCGATCGTGGGCCGCCCCGACGGCGCCAACCCGATCGAGGTCGACACGCCCCGTGGCGGCGGCACGGCCGAGGAGGAGGCCGGCGACGGCGACTCGACGGCCAACACGTACGACGGCAAGGGCGGCGTCGAGATGGGCTCGCTGTTCAACCAGGTGCTCTACGCGTTCAAGTTCACCGAGCCGAAGCTCGTGCTGTCGGACCGCGTCAACAGCAACTCCAAGATCATCTACGACCGTCACCCGCGCGACCGCGTCCGCAAGGTGGCGCCGTGGCTGACGCTCGACGGCGACACGTACCCGGCGGTCGTCGACGGCAAGGTCGTCTGGATCGTCGACGGCTACACGACGAGCAACTCCTACCCCTACTCGGAGTCGCGCTCGCTCGCCACGGCCACGAGCGACACGCTGACCGACAGCGCCAGCCAGATCGCGCTGCCGACCGACCAGGTCAACTACATGCGCAACTCGGTCAAGGCCGTGGTCGACGCGTACGACGGCACGGTGAAGCTCTACGAGTGGGACACCGAGGACCCGATCCTGAAGACGTGGTCGAAGGTCTTCCCCGACGTGGTGCAGCCGAAGTCCGAGATCAGCGAGTCGCTGCTGCAGCACCTGCGCTACCCGGTGGACCTGTTCAAGGTGCAGCGCGACGTGCTCAGCCGCTATCACGTGACGAACGCGCAGACGTTCTACGAGGACGGCGAGCGCTGGAAGATCCCCGAGGATCCCTCGGCCTCCGGCAGCACGAAGCAGCCGCCGTACTACCTCTCGATGAGCCGTCCCGGCGAGGAGGCCTCGCGGTTCAGCCTGACGAGCGTCTACCTGCCGAACAACCGCCAGAACCTGGCGTCGTTCATGAGCGTCAACTCCGAGGCGTCCGACGCCGAGAACTACGGCAAGGTGCAGATCCTGGAGTTGCCCAGCGACACCCGGGTCGGTGGCCCGAACCAGATCGCGGCGCAGTTCGAGTCCGATGCCGGCGTGCGTGCGGCCCTGTTGCAGTACGAGCAATCGCAGAACACGCGGATCCTGCGCGGCAACCTGCTGACGCTGCCGGTCGGCGGCGCGATGCTCTACGTGCAGCCGATCTACATCCAGCGCGTGGGCGAGGGCTCCTACCCGGTGCTGCAGCTGATCACCGCGACCTTCGGTGAGGGCGTCGGCGTCGGCCAGACCCTCGACGAGGCGCTGCGCGTGGCCCTCGGCCTGGAGCAGGGCAGCGCGCCCGCGCCGGACGAGCCGGCACCCGGCGGCGAGACCGGCGGCGGGGAGGCCAAGACGGCCGAGCAGTACCTCGCTGACGCCTCGCGGTACTACGACCAGGCTCAGGCGGCTCTGGAGGACGGCGACCTCGCCACCTACCAGTCCCGGATCGACTCGATGGCCGCCGCGCTCGAGGCCGCCCAGCGGGTCCTCGGCGAGTAGTCCCCGGCGCCCCCGCCGTCAGTCGGTGGGGGAGTCGGTGACGTCGGCCACGGTGGCGTCCAGCGCGGCGATCACGTCATTGGACTCCACGGTCACGGCCACGCCGTGGGCGCCCGCGCCGAGCGAGATCGTGCCGTCCACCGCGGCGTCGGCGATCACCGGCCAGGCGTGCGTGGAGCCGAACGGAGTGATCGTGCCGCGCTCGTAGCCGGTGGCGGCGAAGGCATCCTCGGCCGGCGGCATCGACAGCCGCGAGACGCCGAGCAGGGCGCGCAGCTTGGGCCAGCTGATCTGGCGGTCGCCGGGCACCAGGACGAACAGGTACTCGTCGCCCGATCGACGCACCACCAAGGTCTTGACGATGCGGTCGGGGTCGACCCCGCGCGCGGCGGCGGCCTCGGCCAGCGAGCCCACCTGCCCGTGCCGGGTGACGGTGTGGCGGACGCCGGCGGCGTCCAGGGCGGCGATCGCGCGTTCCTCGCTCATGTGCCGAGCCTAGGTC
>JBEVDF010000294.1:0-15110 GCA_040514145.1 Aeromicrobium sp. | reverse complement strand
ACCCCGTGATCGTCGGCTTCGATCCCGGCGCGGCCGCCGAGGTCGCCACGACGACCACCGCGAAGGTGCCGTCCGTCGTGTGGGCCGACGAGGCCTTCGACGTCGCCGTCACGGTCGGGTCGGCCACGGGCTCGCCCCGCGGCACGGCCACCGTGTCGCTGGGCGACGAGGTGCTCGGCACGGCCACTGTCGCGAACGGCAGCGCCACGGTCACGGTGCCGGCCGGCTCCCTGCGCGCGGGTCGCCACGTGCTCGACGTGACCTTCGCGGGCGAGGGTCGCTACGCCGACTCGGCCGGCACGGTCGCGGTCGATGTCCGGGCCGACTCCGCGATCACCGCCACGGCGGCGCGCGGCACCTACGGCAAGCCGACCGCGATCACGGTGACGGGTGCCCCCGACGCCGGCGGCCTGGTCTATGCCACGGTGGGAGGTCGCATCATCGCCTCGGCGATCATGCGCAGCGGCAGAGCGACGATCAACGTGCCCGGCACGGCCCTGCGGCCGGGCACCACGACGGTGGCCGTCTTCTACGGCGGCGACCGCGGTCACGACGCCAGCCAGACGTCGGTGGCGGTCACGATCGCGAAGGCGAAGGCCACCGTGTCGGCGAAGGTGCTGAACGGCAAGGTCACGGCGAACACGCGCGCGAAGGTGCGCGTCGTGGTCCGTACGCCGGGCTTCGTCGAGAACTCCGGCACGGTCCGCGTCTACCGCGGCTCGAAGCTGCTCGGATCCGCCAAGGTCAAGGGCGGCAAGGCCACCGTGACCCTGCCGCGCCAGAAGTCCACGGTGCGCCTGACGGCCAGGTTCAGCGGCACGTCGCTGACGGCGCCGGCGAGCCGCGCGTTCGTGCTGCGGGTGCGCTGAAGCGAGGGGGGGGACAGACGGGACGGCCCCAGGATCGAGGGAGATCCTGGGGCCGTCCTCTGCACTCGGCCGGATTCAGACGACCTCGGCCGTCACGAGCAGGTACTCCCAGCCCATCGTGAAGCCGTCCTCCGAGCGGGAGCCCTCCCGCTCGCCGAGGGCGGCCAGGTCACGCTCGAGGTCCGCGGTCCGCTCCGGGTCGTCGGCGTGGGCGGCGAAGGCCGCGATCGTCGGGCCGTAGTGGGCCGCGAAGTAGTCGCGGAACTGCTCCCCACTCTCGAAGTGCGTGACCGGCAGGGTGAACCGCTTGACCTGCACGTCCGTGACCCGGTCGCCGAGCAGCGCGCGCACGTGCTCCTCGTTGCCCCACAACGGCGGCGGCGAGGCACCCGGCGGGGGCGGCGGGACGTACTGCTTCATCGTGGCGAAGAGCTGGCCGATCGTGCCCTCCGGCGTCCACGAGACGATGCCGATGCGGCCCCCGGGACGGCAGGTGCGGACCAACTCGTCGGCGGCCTGCTGGTGGTGCGGTGCGAACATCACGCCGATGCTCGACATGACCACGTCGAACGCGTCGTCCTCGTAGGGGAGGGCCTCCGCGTCCGCAACGTCCCACGTGAGGTCGACGTCGGGGTGCTCGGCGCGTCCCGCCTCGAGGAGATCGGGCGTGAGGTCGGAGGCGACCACGGTGGCGCCGCGCCGGGCCGCGCGGACCGCGGCGCTGCCGGTGCCGGCCGCGACGTCGAGCACGCGCTCGCCCTCGCCCACGCCCAGCGCGTCGACGAGGACCGCGCCCAGTGGCGAGACGATCTCGCGCGCCACGCGGGGGTAGTCGCCCAGCCCCCACATGCGGCGGTGCTTGTTCTTCAGTTCGATGTCCTGCTGTGCCACGTCGGTGGCGGTGTCGGTGGTTCCCATGAATCTTCCTTCGCGTTGCTGACTTACTCCACTCAGAGTCCGTCCGAGCGCCGCGGTGATACCAGTTCTGTTTCTGTACCGGCCCGATCGGGTGGTGGCGCCGGTCCGGTCCGCGGGCGCACGATGGTCGGGACGAAGGGCAAGACCATGGCGACCTCCTACGGCCAGTTCTGTCCGCTCGCGAAGGCGATGGAGATCCTCGACGAGCGCTGGACGATCCTGATCGTGCGCGAGCTGCTGCTGGGCAGCACGCGCTTCAACGAGCTGCGGCGCGGAGTGCCGCGGATGTCCCCGGCGCTGCTGTCCAAGCGGCTCCAGGCGCTCGAGCGCCACGGGATCATCGAGCACGACGAGGCCGGCTACCGGCTCACCGAGTGCGGCCGCGACCTGCACACCGCCGTGGTGAGCCTCGGCGTCTGGGGCCTGCGGTGGATCGAGGACTTCGGCGACGAGGATCTCGATCCGCACCTGTTGATGTGGGACGTCCGCCGCACGGTGCCCAGCACCGCCTGGCCGCCGGGACGCACGTGCGTGGCGGTGGAGTTCACCGACCTGCAGCGGGCGCGCCGGTGGTGGCTCGTCGTGACAGGCGACGTGGTGGACGCGTGCGACTACGACCCGGGCTACGAGGTCTCGGCGACCGTGCGCGCGACCCTGCGCACGCTGACGCACGTGTGGCGAGGCGACGTGTCGTGGGAGCAGGCGATGCGGGCGCGGCAGGTGGAGATCGATGCCCCGCGCGACACGCGGGCGGTGGTGCCCGACTGGTTCGGCCGGTCGATGCTGGCCGATGCGCTGGCCGCGCAGGAGGCCGTCAGCGCGCGATGACGACGTCGAGCAAGGTGGCGGTGCCGACCTCGAGCGCGGCCCACGGGCTCTGGACGTCGAGGACGGCGATGGCCGAGGTGGGGAACCCGGTGCGCACCCGGTTGACGACCTCGGGGTCCGAGCCGTCGCCCGCGAGCCGGGCGGCCAGGCCCGGCGTGCCGGGGGCGTGGCCCACCAGCAGCACCGTGGAGGCGGCGTCGTCGACGGACTGGATGGCCTCGAGCAGGCTCCCGGTCCACCCCTCGTAGATCTCGTCGAGGAAGCGGGTGGGTGCGTCGAGCCCGGTGGCGGCGAGGGTCTCGCGCGTGCGGGCGGAGGTGGAGCACAGCACCACGTCGATGGCGCCGACGTGCTCACGGATCCAGTCGCCCGCGAGCGCCGCCTCGCGCCGGCCGCGGTCGGCCAGGGGGCGGTCGAAGTCCTCGACCCCGTCGGGGAACGCGGCCTTGCCGTGGCGCATCAGCAGCAGTCGGCTCATGCGTCCACTCTAGGAGTCGCTCGCTTCGCTCGCCGCCACTCGATCACCGGCCTGGCGGTCGAGTGGCTCGCGAGCGCAGCGAGCGGCGTATCGAGACCACGTGATCCCGACGGGAGTCAGGCGCGGGAGATGCTGACCATCTCGTCGCGGGGAACGACCTTCTTGCGCTCGCGCGGGTGGGCGTCACCCTCGCCAAGTGCCGTCTCGTGGGCGTCGAGCTTCTCCCAGCCCTCCCACGTCGTGTACTCCACGCCGCGGCTGTCGAGGTGGCGGTCGAAGGCCTCGCGCTCGGCGAACTCCGGCGACGGCAGCTTCGGCAGGTCCTCGACGAGCATCTTGATCGTCTGGGCCGCGTCGGACTTCGTGTGGCCGATCAGGCCGACCGGGCCGCGCTTGATCCAGCCGGTGGCGTAGACGCCCTCGATGGGTGAGCCGTCGATGTCGAGCACGTGGCCGCCGTCGTTGGGCAGCACGCCGGCGTTCGCGTCGAACGGCAGGCCCGGCAGGTTGTCGGAGTAGTAGCCGATGGCGCGGTAGACGGCCTGGACGGGCCAGTCCTTGAACTCGCCGGTGCCGCGCACGTTGCCGGTGCCGTCGAGCTCGGTGATCTCGGTGCGCAGGCCCACGACGCGGCCGTCCTCGCCGAGGATCTCGACCGGGTTCTGGCAGAAGTGGATGTGGATCCGGTGGGGCGCGCCCGACGGCTCCTTGGCCAGGTAGTCGCCCAGCACCTTCACGACGAGCTTCTGGCTCTTGGCGGCGGCGAGCGCCTCCATCGAGCCGTGGTCGAACTCGTAGCCCTCGGGGTGCACGATGACGTCGATCGTGGGGGAGTGGCTCAGCTCGCGCAGCTCCATCGGCGTGAACTTCACCTGCGCCGGGCCGCGACGCGCGAACACGTGCACGTCGGTGGTGGCGTTGTTCTTCAGGCCCTCGTAGACGTTGTCGGGGATCTCGGTGACGAGCAGCTCGTCGGCCGTCTTGGCCAGGATCCGCGCGACGTCGAGGCCCACGTTGCCGACACCGAGGACGGCGACCTCCTTGGCGTGGGGCTGGAAGTCCCACTCACGCGGGGCGTCGGGGTGACCGTCGTACCAGTAGACGAAGTCGGCGGCACCGTACGAGCCGTCGAGGTCGATGCCCGGGAGGTTCAGATCGCGGTCACGGCGCGCGCCGGTGGCGAACACGACGGCGTCGTAGAACCCCTTGAGGTCCTCGAGCTTGATGTCGGTGCCGAAGTTGACGTTGCCGAAGAAGCGGATGTCCTCGTTGGCCATCACGCGCTTGAGCGCCTTGATGATCTCCTTGATCCGCGGGTGGTCGGGCGCCACGCCGTAGCGAATCAGGCCGAACGGGGTCGGGTCGCGGTCGAGGATGTCGACGGTCACGTCGAGGTCCTCGGTCTTGGTGAGGATGTCGGCCGCGTACACGCCAGCGGGGCCGGCGCCGACGACGGCGACGCGCACCTTCCTGTCCACAGTCATGAGGCAAGCCTAAGACTCCGGGCCCAACGGTTCTGCACCCGACCGCCATCTGGACTGGCCCACGACGTAGGCCAGGGGCAGCGCCCGGTGGTAGTGCGGAAAGTCCTCGACGCCGCGGGGTCCGTCGTGGGGTTCCCAGCGCAGGTGGGGGTCGTTCCGGGGGATGTCGACCTCGAGCACGAGCAGGTCGGGCACGCCGGCGAAGAACAGGGCGGCGGTGCCGGCGACCTGGTCGGCCGTGGACAGGTGCACGAATCCCTCGGTGGCGAGGGAGTCGGGCTCGTAGACCTCGTGGCCCTCGGTCCGGTGCCATCGCGCGGCGGGAACCAGGTGGAACAGGGTCACGGGGTCGATTCTGTCGCTCGACGAGGACAGGATGGGGAAGGACCACCGAACGGAGCCCCACGATGAGCCTCGACGTGCAGATCACCTTCGACGCCCACGACACCCGGGCCCTGGCCGACTTCTGGGCGGACGTGCTCGGGTACGAGGTGCCTGGGCCGCCCGACGCCCAGCTCGAGCCCGGCGACGACCCCTGGGCCGCGTGGGACGACTTCCTCGAGCGTGTGGGCGTGCCCGTCGACCAGCGCCGCTCCAAGGCCGCGATCGAGGACCCCGACGGCACCAGGCCCCGCGTCTTCTTCCAGCAGGTGCCCGAGGGCAAGGTCGCCAAGAACCGGGTCCACCTCGACGTCCGCGCCGCGCCGGGACTGCAGGACGACGAGCGGATGGCGGCGCTGGAGGCGGCCTGTGAGCGGCTCGTGGCGCGGGGCGCCGAGCGGGTGAGGCGGTTCGAGCCCGATCCGCCGCTGGAGGCCGGCTTCATCGTCATGCGCGACCCCGAGGGCAACGAGTTCTGCCTCGACTGAGATCGGTGGCGCCACCTGAGAAGTCCCTGTGGGTCGTCCCCGGGAGGCCCCCGGAGGTAGTGATCCGTGGTCCGTTCGCCTACGTTGGACGCACGACGGTTGAACGAGAAACCATTTCGTGTCCCGAACCAGGAGTCACATGCATCCGACGAAGCGCCGCGCCTACGCCGCCCTCGCCGCCTCGACCGCCCTGCTGACCCTCGCCGCCTGTGGCAGCGACAGCGACGCCGCGGAAGACGATGCGTCCTCGAGCAAGACCCCCTCGGCCACGACCCCGGCCGCCTCCGAGCCCGCGGGCGACCCGGCCGCCGCCGGAGCGTTCACCCCCGGCGAGTACGAGGCCACCGGCTCCTACACGACCCCTGACGGTCAGACGCAGACGATCGACGTCGAGGTCACCCTCGCCGCCGACGGCACGGTCACCGAGCTCGACGCCGACGGCAACGCCGAGGGCGGCAACTCCGAGCAGTTCCAGGGCAAGTTCGAGAGCGGCATCGACGCCCAGGTCGAAGGCCGCAAGATCACCGAGCTCGACGTCGACAAGGTGTCGGGCTCGTCACTGACCAGTGGCGGCTTCAACGACGCCATCGACCAGATCGTCGGCCAGGCGCAGGCCTGACCCCATGAACTCCGACTGGCGCTTCGACGCCATCGGAACCGCGTGGACGATCGGGACCCCCGACCCGATCGCCCCCGGACTACGAACCGCGATCACGGCCCGCATCGATTCGTTCGATGGGACGTGGTCGCGGTTCCGCGTCGGTTCGGCCGTGAACGCGCTGCGCACCGCGCGCGAGGTCGACCTCGGCCCCGACGCCCCGGCCATCCTGGCCGTCTACGACCGGCTGTTCGCGTTGACCGCGGGCGCCGTCAGCCCGCTCGTCGGCGGCGCCCTCGAGCAGTTGGGCTACGGCGCCGGCTACACCCTCACGCCCTCGGGTGAGCCCGTGCGCGTTCCCTCCTGGACCGACTGCGAGCTCGCGGGCACGGTGCTGCGCGTGCCCGGTCCGGTCGTGCTCGACATCGGCGCCGTCGGCAAGGGCTGGCTCGCGGGCGAGGTCGCTGCCATGATCGACCAACCGTGCGTCGTCGACGCGAGCGGCGACCTGGTGAACCGGTCGGGAGGGGTGCTGCGCGTGGCGCTGGAGGATCCGGACGACCCCGAGCTCGCGATCGCGGTGGTCGAGGTACCCGACGGCGAGGCGGTCTGCGGCTCGGCCAGCAATCGTCGCCGCTGGTCCGACGACCTGCACCACGTGCTCGACGCCCGCTCGGGACGTCCGACACGCGACGTCGTGGCGGCGTGGGCGGGCGGCCCCGACGCGGCGTGGGCCGACGGCCTGGCCACCGCCGCCTTCTTCGCCTCCGACCTGTCCGGCACTGGGCACTGGTGGGCGGCCCTGGACCGAGACCGGCGACTGGTGGCCCACGGGCTGCCCGGAGAGGTGTTCGCATGACGTTCCGGGATCGCCAGCTGGGCCGGTTCACGATGTACCGGCTGGTCACGCTCGTGCTGCTCGCGCTGGCCGTCGTCGCCGTGGTCCAGTCCGCTCTCGGCGTGCTCGACTCCGACGTGTTCCCGGTCGACGCCCTGCTGCTGACCCTTGCGGTGCTGCTGGGCACCTCGGTGGTCGTGAACCTCGGGGTGGGTCGGCTCGTCGGCGCGCGGCCGCACCTGGAGTCGTCGGCCGTCACCGCGCTCATCCTGTGGTTCCTGTACTTCCCGTCCACCGACGCCGAGCAGCTCGGCTGGCTCGCGCTCGTGGCCGCGCTCGCGCAGGTGTCGAAGTACCTGATCGTCTGGCGCGAGCGTCACCTGGTGAACCCGGCCGCCGCGGGCGTCGTGCTGTCGGTCCTGCTCGGGTGGGCCACCGACTGGCCGATCCCGTTCACGGGCTGGTGGGTGGCCAGCGAGTCGCTGTTCTGGTTCGTCCTGGCCGGTGCGGTGCTGGTGCTCTACCGCACGCGCCGTCTCGCGCTCGGTGCCGTGTTCGCCGTCGTCGCCGTGGCCGTCACGCTGTCGTGGCAGATCGGGGTCGGTGCCGTCCTCGAGGAGGCGATCCGGTTCACGGTGTACTCGACGCCGATCGTCTTCTTCGGCGGGTTCATGCTCAGCGAGCCGTTGACCCTGCCCCCGCGGCCGCCGCAGCAGCTCGGCGTCGCGGCCCTCGCCGGCGTCCTGTTCACCTGGCCCCTGCTCACCTCGCGACTCTTCGGCGAGCCGTGGACGACCGAGCCCTTCACGAGCACCTACGAGCTCACCCTCGTCGTCACGGGCCTCGTCGCCTTCGCGCTGCGGCAGGGATCGCGCACCCTGGTCCTGCGCGAGCGCCGGCCCCTCGGGGACGACGTCGTGGAGTACGTCTTCGCCGCGGATCGCCCGCTGCGGTTCGTGCCCGGGCAGTACGTCGAGCTCGACGTGCCCCACGGTCGCGTCGACACCCGCGGCCGCCGCCGCATGTTCAGCGTGGTCTCCGCGCCCGGCGCCGAGGTCGTCCTCGCGACGCGGCATCCCGAGCCCGGCTCCTCGTTCAAGCGCGCGCTGGCCGCCGCAGTCCCCGGTGACCGCCTGCGGGTGACGGCGGTCCACGGCGACTTCGTGTGGCCGTCGTCCGGTCCGGTCCTGTTGGTGGGCGCGGGCATCGGTGTCACGCCGTTCCTGAGCCAGTTGGCCACCCATCCCGACCGCGACGTGGTGGTCGTCCTGGGCGAGCGAGAGGCGCAGCCGTACGTCGCCGAGCTCGAGGCCTCGGGCGCACGTGTCGTCCGCCTCCCGGTGGAGCAGGTCGACGGGGCCACGATCGCCGACCTCGTTCCCGACCTGTCGGCGCGCACCGCCCTGGTGTCCGGACGCCCCGACTTCGTCGACGAGGTCTCGCGGAGCCTGCGGGGCCGCGTGCGGCACCTCAAGCGCGATCACTTCCTGGGCTACTGACCCCGGGCCCCGCGCGGGGTTGTCAGTGCACCCGGCGCGGGCGCACGATCGGAGGATGAGGATCACCGCGACCGTGCACCACGAACCGGGTCGCCACGAGGTGACCGTCGAGACCGACGGGCGGACCACGACGCTCGACCTGCCGGCACGGGACGAGGGCCCGGGCTCGGCCGTCAGCGGGGGCGAGCTGCTGGCCGCCGCCCTGGCGACGTGCTTCCTCAACGACCTCCATCGCGAGGCGGAGCGGCGCGGCATCGAGATCGGCGCGGTGGAGGTGGTGGTCGAGTCGGAGTACGGCGGCCGCGGCGATCCGGCCGGCGATCTGACCTACTCGGTGCACGTGCAGTCCGCGGAGGACGCCGGCCAGGTGGCCGACCTGGTGCGCGAGACGGACCTGCTCGCCGAGGTGCACGGCACCCTCCGCGCGGGGCTCGACGTGGAGCTGAGCAGCGTGCAGATCAGCGCCCCCTGAGCCGACCGCCGTCCGACCCGGCACAATGGGTTACCGACGAGTACCCGAGGAGGCCGCGTGCGGATTGCACTGTTGTCGTACCGCAGCAAGCAGCACAGCGGTGGGCAGGGCGTCTACGTGCGCAACCTCAGCGCCGGACTGGCCGAGCTCGGGCACGAGGTGACGATCTTCTCGGGCCAGCCGTACCCCGAGGACCTGCACGCCGACGTGCGCCTGGAGAAGGTGCCGAGCCTCGACCTCTACCGCGACGACGACCCGTTCCGGACCCCGAAGCTGCGCGAGTTCCGCGACTGGATCGACGTGCTCGAGTACCTGCAGATGCTCACCGCGGCGTTCCCCGAGCCGCTCACGTTCAGCCTCCGCGCGCGCCGGCTCGACCTGTCGGGCTTCGATGTCGTCCACGACAACCAGTCGCTGGGGTTCGGGCTGCTCTCGATCAACCGGCGCCAGCCGTTCCTGGCCACGATCCACCACCCGATCAGCCGCGACCGCGCGCTCGACATCGCCGCCGCGCCGCTGCGCAAGCAGATCACGACCCGCCGCTGGTACGCGTTCGTGCGGATGCAGGCGTTCGTGGCGCGACGGATCCGCACGATCCTGGGCGTCTCGACGGCCTCCGCCGGTGACACCGTGGCGGACTTCCGGCTCGATCCCGAGCAGATGACCGTCGTGCCCCTCGGCGTCGACACCGACCTGTTCAGCCCCTCCGACGAGCGGGTGCCCGGGCGCCTCGTGGTGGTCGCCAGCGCCGACTCGCCGCTGAAGGGCCTCGCGCACTTCCTGGACGCCGCCGCCAAGCTCAGCACCGACCGCGAGATCGACGTGCAGCTGGTGTCGAACCTCGACCCCGACGGCGCCGCGCACCAGCGCATCCACCACGGCGACCTCGCCGGCACCGTCACGGTGCACAGCGGCATCTCCGACGAGGAGCTCGCAGCGCTGATCTCGTCGGCGCAGGTCATGGTCGTGCCGTCGCTGTACGAGGGCTTCAGCCTGCCCGCGGTCGAGGCGATGTCCTGCGGCACCCCGCTCGTGGCCAGCGCCGCCGGCGCGCTGCCTGAGGTCGTGGGCGACGCGGGCGTGCTCGTCGAGCCCGGCGACGTCGAGCAGCTCGTCACGCAGATCGGCCGGCTGCTGGACGACCCCGCCGAGCGCGAGCGGCTCTCCTCGGTCGCCCGCCGCCGGGCGATCGAGCGCTTCAGCTGGCTCGCGGTGGCCCGCGCCACCGCACAGGCCTATGAGAAGGTGATCGGCGATCACGGTGCTCGCCAGTCCCGGGACGGAAGGACTCCCCATGCTGACCGTTGACTTCGACCGACTCCGGGTGGGTCGCGGCACGCGCTTCATCGACGTGGGCGCCGGTGCCGGCCGCCACTCGTACGAGGCACTGCGCCGTGGCGCTCACGTCACCGCCTTCGACATGGACGAGGTCGAGCTGAAGGGTGTCGACGACATGTTCGGCGCGATGGCGCTCGAGGGCGAGGTTCCCCCCGGCGGCAGCGGCGAGATCAAGGTCGGCACGATCCTCGACATGCCCTACGAGGACGGCTCGTTCGACGTCGTCCTGGCGTCGGAGATCCTCGAGCACGTGCCCGAGGACATCCAGGCGATCAGCGAGCTCGAGCGCATCCTGGCCCCCGGCGGCATCCTCGCCATCACGGTGCCGCGCTGGATGCCCGAGGCCGTGTGCTGGAAGCTGTCGGACGAGTACCACGCCAACGAGGGTGGCCACATCCGCATCTACAAGGCCGACGAGCTGCGCGCCAAGGTGGAGGCGACGGGCCTGGAGTTCACGCACCGGCACCACGCGCACGCCCTGCACGCGCCGTACTGGTGGATCAAGTGCGCGGTCGGCGTCGAGCGCGACCAGCACCCCCTCGTGCGCGGCTACCACCAGCTGCTGGTGTGGGACATGATGAAGGCCCCCCGCACCACGCGCTGGGCCGAGAAGGCCCTCAACCCGGTGCTCGGCAAGAGCGTCGCCCTGTACTTCCAGAAGCCGTTCTGATGCGCGGCCGCTGCCGCCGCCGCCCCCCTCTCCACTTTTGGAAACGGATCCACGTCGTGGAGCCGGTTGAGCGTGAATCCGTTTCCAAAAGTGCACTGAGGTGGGCGGCGTGACACCCTCCGAGGCCCAGCAGACCGGCAAGTGGATCGCGTCCGTCCAGCTCTCCAGCGGCGCGATCCCGTGGTTCGACGGCGGCCACCTCGACCCCTGGGACCACGTGCAGGCCGCGATGGGACTGGCCACGGCCGGGTTCGTCGACGAGGCCGTGGCGGGCTACGACTGGTTGCGTCACGCGCAGCGCCCTGACGGCTCGTGGGGCCGCAAGTACTGGCCCGGCGCCGACGCCGACGGCCTCGAGGAGCCCGAGACCGACGCGAACTACTGCGCCTACGTCGCCACGGGGCTGTGGCACCTCGAGCTGCTGGGCGTCGACGCCCGCCGGTTCTTCGAGATGCTCGAGCGCGCGGTCGACGTGGTGCTCGAGCTGCAGGTCGGCGACGGCCCGGTGGCCTGGGCGCGCGGCATCGACGGCAAGGTCGCGGGCGAGTGCCTCGTCACCGGCAACTCCAGCATCGTGTTCAGCCTGCGCTCGGCCGCTCGGCTGGCCGAGCGGTGGGGGCACCCGCGCCCACACTGGCAGCACGCCGCCGACGGGATCGCGCACGCGCTCACCCACCGACCCGAGCTGTTCACGCCCAAGCCCCGCTTCTCGATGGACTGGTACTACCCGGTGATGACGGGCGTCCTCGAGGGCGCCGCCGCCGCGGCCCGCCTCGACGAGCGCTGGGACGAGTTCGTGGTCCCCGAGTTCGGCACGCGCTGCGTCACCGTGAACCCGTGGGTCACGGGCGGGGAGACGCTCGAGCTGGTCCTGGCTCTCGTGCGCGCCGGTCGGCTCGAGGCCGCGGAGTCCCTCTACGGCGACATCCAGCACCTGCGCGATCCCGACGGCGCCTGGTGGACCGGTCTGGTCTACAACGACGGCAAGCGCTGGCCCGTCGAGCAGTCCACCTGGACCGCCGGCACCGCCCTGCTCGCCCACGACGCCCTCACCGGCGCCACCCCGGCCGCCGGCTTCATGGGCCGCTGATGCGAGTGCTCCGAATGGTCTGACACAGGGCCGCTCGCGCTGCGATCCTGCATGCATGGAGCAGCCGATCGACCGGAGTGCTCGCACATCCGTGCGGGAATGGGGCCTGACCGCCCTGCTCGTGTCCCTCGGGCTGACGGCCGGGTTCCTGTCGTGGCGCGACCAGACGGCCTGGGCGATCGCCGTGATGGTGGTGCTGCTGGCGTTCGCGCTCCGTCCCGACCGCGGCGAGGACGCCCTGGCGTGGAGCCTCCGCGCTGTCGTGGGAGCGCTGCTCCTGGGCGTCGTGACCGCGGACTTCCTGGACGCCGACCTCCTCTCCGATTCCCTGCTGGCCTGCACGATCGGCGGGATCCTCCTCAGGGAACCACTCGAGCGCCGGCTCCGTCGCCTGAGGCCGGCCGACCGTGACGGTTTCCCCGGCTAGCCTGGCTCTCCCTCACTTCCCGGGGGTTGCGATCCCGGTCAGCGACAACGAACCCACGTAACCGGGGAATCGGTCACCGCGCCGGATCGATGAGGATCTTCGCGTGCCGCTCGGGGTCGGCGAGGTCGTCGAAGGCCTGGGCCACGCCGTCGAGGCCGACGGTGCCGGTGTGCAGGGGGCTGGGGTCGACGCGGCCGTCGGTGATCATCTCGAGCGTCTCGTGGAACTCGTGCGGCTGGTAGCAGAACACGAACCGCAGGTCGAGCTCCTTGTTCACGGCCATCGTCGGGCGGAAGGTGTCGGGTTCCATGCAGACGCCCACGACGATGATCCGCGACCGGATCGGCGCGTGGGTGACGAGGTCCTCGATGACACCCGGCACACCGACGCACTCGAACACGACCGGGCCTCGCGGCGTCTGGCCCGCGCGCTCGGCCACCTTCATCACGCGCTTCCACGGCACGCCGCGCACGCGGCGCAGCATCCGCATCGCGTCGATCCCCTGGCCGAAGTAGTCGGGGGCGGAGCTCAGGTGGGTCGCCGGGCGGGCGTAGGCCTCCCACGGCGACTGGACGGCCGGATCCACCACGACGTCGGCGCCGCAGCGCTGGGCCAGGGCGCGGCGGCCCGGCGAGTAGTCGCTCGCGACGACGGTCCGCACGCCCGCGGCCTTGAGCATGAGGATCACCGCCAGCCCGATCGGGCCGCAGCCGATGACGAGCGCGATCTCCCGCTTGCGGATCTCGCTGCGGTTCACCGCGTGGTGGGCCACGGCCAGCGGCTCGGTCATCGCGACGAGGTCGGGGTCGGCGCCAGCGGGGACCTCGAAGGTCATGGCCTCCTGCGCGAGCACGTACTCGGCGTAGCTGCCGGGCGCCTGCTCCGACAGGCCGGTCATGTCGACCTGCCCGTCGCGTTTCAGGACGGGCAGCGCGACGACGGGCGTGCCGACGGGCCAGCGCCGGCGGCACTTCGGCCCGTAGGCGGCCACCGTGCCGGTGAACTCGTGACCCATCACGACGTGGTGGGCGCGCCGCATGAAGCGGTCGTAGTCGACCTCCACCGCCACGTCGGCGCTCGCGTCGGCGTGCACACGGGCGTGCAGGTCCGACCCGCAGATCCCCGACCGCGTCACCGCGACGAGCACCTGGCCGGGACCCGGCTCGGGGGTCGGCAGGTCGACGACCGTCAGCTCGCCCTCGTGGACGCTGACCGCCTTCACGCCCGCGCCTTCGCCCGATCGGGTGCGGTCCACACCAGCCCGTCGTCGAGGTCGGCGCGGTTCGTCGACCACGCGTCCACCAGGAAGTTCTGGCGGAACGACCACGGGTACGCGTCGGTCGCGCGGGGCATCAGGTGGGCGCCGCGCTGCAGATAGCCCGACTGCATGTCCATGAGCGGCGTCGACGCGCCCGAGCCCGTGAACTTCGGGACCACCGACGTGGCGCCGGTGTCGACGAGGCGGCGGAGCACGCGTGCGACGAGGCGCGACGTCAGGTCCGAGCGCATCGTCCACGACAGGTTGATGTAGCCCACGCAGAAGGCGAGGTTGGGCAGGCCGGTGAGCATCGCGCCGTGGTAGGCGAAGGAGTCCGAGAGATCACGCGGCTCCCCGTCCACGCTCATCTTCGCCCCGCCGAGGAGCTTGATCGACAGGCCCGTCGCCGTGACGACGATGTCCGCCGGCAGCACGGTGCCGTCCTCGAGCCGGATGCCCTCGGGCACGAAGCGGTCGATCCGGGCGGTGGTCACCGACGCCGTGCCGGCCTTGATCGCGGCGAAGATGTCGCCCTGCGGTGTGACGCACAGGCGCTGGTCCCACGGGTCGTACGGCGGGTTGAAGTGCTGCTCGGCGACCTCGGCCGACCCGGTGCCGTGGGCGGCGCCCTTCAGCAGCAGCGAGCGCATCGCCTTCGGTGCCCGCTGGCACGCCTGGAACAGCGCCCACTGCAGCAGCATGTTCTTCGTGCGCACGACATGGTGCGCGACGATCGGCGGCGCCACCTTCCGCACGACGTTCGCGATCGGGTCGCCCTTCGGCTGCGCCAGGAGATAGCTCGGGGTCCGCTGCAGCATCGTGACGTGCCCGGCGGTCTCGGCCATCGCCGGCACGATCGTCACCGCGGTCGCGCCGCTGCCGATCACGACGACGCGCTTCCCGGCGTGGTCGAGGTCCTCGGGCCAGAACTGCGGGTGCACGACAGTCCCGCCGAACTCCTCCACGCCGGCGAATTCGGGGTCATACGGCGAGTCGTAGTCGTAGTAGCCGGTGCACGCCACCATGAACCGCGCCGACCACGTCTCCGGGCCGTCCGGGCCGCTGGCCTCCACGCTCCAGCGCGCGTCCGCCGACGACCAGTCGGCCGAGTCAACACGTCGCCCGAACGCGATGTGGCGGTCGATGCCGGCCTCGCGGGCCGTGTCCTCGAGGTACTCCAGGATCTGGTCGCCGTCGACGATCGCGTCCTTGCCGCGCCACGGCCGGAACGGGAACGCGAGGGTGAAGAAGTCCGAGTCCGAGCGGACGCCGGGATAGCGGAACAGGTCCCACGTCCCGCCGATCCGATCGCGCCGCTCGACGATCGCGTAGGTCAGCTCGGGACAAGCCTGCTGGATTCGGTAGGCCATGTTGATGCCGGAGAGGCCGGCTCCGACGATCAGGACGTCGACGTCACGCTGCGTGGTCATGGACCGATTGTGACGTGTGCCACGCGGTCGTGGGAGGAGCTCGC
>JBEVDF010000267.1:0-3620 GCA_040514145.1 Aeromicrobium sp. | reverse complement strand
CGCCGCCAGCTCGGTCAGGCCCAGCTCGCGGTCGGCCTCGCCGTCGACCACGAGCACCCGGTCGCCCGGGAGACGGGAGAGGGCGACGCGCTGCATGGGGACACCCTGGCACCCGGCGGCGACAGCGCGACGGACGGTGGTCAGGCCGAGCGGAGGACCTTCTCCATCGCCTTGCCCCTGGCGAGCTCGTCGACCAGCTTGTCCAGGTAGCGGATCTGCTGCATCAGGGGGTCCTCGATGTCCTCGACCCGGATGCCGCACACCACGCCGGTGACCAGGCGGACGTCCGGGTTGAGGTGCGCCTGGGCGAAGAAGTCCTCGAACGTCGTGCCGGCGTCGAGGTGGGCGCTGAGCGCGGCCTCGTCGAAGCCGGTCAGCCACTCGATGACCTCGTCCAGCTCGGCCTTCGTGCGTCCCTTCTTCTCCACCTTGGCCACGTAGTGCGGGTAGACCGAGGCGACGCTGGTCGCGAAGATCCTGTGCATGCGCCGAGGCTAGTCCGCGATCAGAGCCGTGTCGCGGTGCGGACGAGGCCGGCCACCCCGGGCGAGGTGCTGTGCGGCGGCCACGCGATCAGGGTCGTCACCTGGGGCGCGTCCGAGAGAGGGACGACGGCCAGGCCGTCGCGCAGGTTGTCGCGGGCCGAGTCGGGAAGCACGATCGCAGCGCGACCGAGCCGCACCAGCTGCAGCACCTGGGTGAGGTCGCGCAGCTCCGGGCCCGGGCCGTCGGGGTAGCTGCCGTCGAGGCGCGGCCACCGCGGCATCGGCAGGCCCGGGATCGAGGTCGCCTCGGCGACGGTCATGCTCGCGCGGGTGCTCTCCGGGTGGCCCGCGGGCAGGATCAGCACCTGGTCCTCGACCAGCAGCGTGTCCGCGTCGAACCCGCTCGTGTCGTCGAACGGCCGGTGCAGGATCGCGACGTCGGCGCGACCGTCGCGCAGCATCTCGGCCTGGTGCCCGGGCGGGCTGAGCACGACCTCCACGTCGACCGCGCCGGGCTCGGCGGCGTACGCGTCCAACAGCTTGGCCATCACCTCGCTCGACGCGCCGGCCTTGGCGGTGAGCACCACGGAGGCGCGACCACCCGCCGCGGCGGTCCGGCGGGTACGCCGCTCGGCGGCCTCGACCGCGGCGAGCGCAGCCCGGCCCTCGCGCAGGAGGGTCTCGCCGGCCCTCGTGAGCGTCACGCCCTGCGGCGTGCGCACGAACAGGTCCGCGCCGAGGCGCCGCTCCAGCTGGGCGATCGCCCGGGAGAGCGGCGGCTGGGCCATCCCGAGCCGCGAGGCCGCGCGGCCGACGTGCGACTCCTCGGCGACGGCGACGAAGTAGCGCAGCTCGCGGGTCTCCACGTCACCGAGACTACGCCGCTCACCTGGGGTCATACCGCTGCGGTATCGAGGCCGACCCGATCGGTCTTGGAACTGCGCCCCGGCGCCTGCCCATGATCGAGGCATGACTGAGAACAGCACCGATCAGAAGAAGACAGCGCTGGTCACCGGCGCCAACAAGGGCATCGGCTACGAGATCGCGGCCGGCCTGGCCCGGCGCGGGTTCCGCGTCGGCGTGGGCGCCCGCGACGCGGGCCGGCGCGACGAGGCCGTGGCCAAGCTCCAGGCCGAGGGGCTCGACGTGTTCGGCGTGCCCCTGGACGTCACCGACGACGCCAGCGTCACCGCCGCCGCGGCCCAGCTCGAGGAGCAGGGCGGGCTCGACGTGCTCGTCAACAACGCCGCCATCACCGGCGGGATGCCGCAGGAGCCGACCCAGGTCAGCGCCGCGCAGGTCCTCGACGTCGTCGACACCAACGTCGTCGGCGTGATCCGGGTGACCAACGCGGTGCTGCCGCTGCTGCGTCGGTCGTCGTCGCCGCGCATCGTCAACGTCTCGAGCACGGTCGGGTCGCTCGGCCTGCAGACGGCCCAGGCCGACGCGGTCGGTCCGATCTCCGCGGCGTACTCACCGACCAAGACCTACCTGAACGCGATCACCATCCAGTACGCCAAGGAGCTCGCCGGCACCAACGTCCTCGTCAACGCGGGCTGCCCGGGCTACGTCGCCACCGACCTCAACGGTCACCGCGGGACCCGTACGCCGGAGCAGGGCGCCGCGATCTTCCTCGAGCTCGCGACGCTGCCCGACGACGGCCCGACCGGCACCTTCCGCGACGAGACGGGGATCCAGCCCTGGTGAGAGTCGTCGGGTGGGTGCAACCGCTGCGCCCCGTCGCGGCGAAGTAGGTGGAAAGTGCCGCGGGCACGGCTGACGGTCCCGTGGCAGTCCATCAACGCACAGGAGACGACATGCACCACAGGATCGCTGCAGGACTCACCGCCACGGCGCTCGTTGCCGGCGGGCTGATGGTCACCACGGCCGCACCGGCCTCAGCTGCTCCAGGACAACGCAGCCTGGCGACGGTGCTGGCCGCCGACGGTCACGGCTTCGACAGGAACGGGCGTGACTTCGACATCCTCGACAGGGCGGTCGTCACGGTGCTGAAGGCGAAGCCCGACAGCCCGGTCGCCGTGCTCGCCAACGGGAAGGTCCGGTTGACGGCCTTCCTGCCCACCGATGCGGCCTTCCAGCGCCTGGTGGGCAGCCTGACCGGCAAGAAGCCGGCGACCGAGCGGGCGGCGTTCACGAGAATCGCCCGCCTCGTCGACGTGGACACCCTCGAGACGATCCTGCTCTACCACGTCGTTCCCGGAGCCACGATCACGGCGGCCAAGGCGAGCAAGGCGGACGATGCGAAGTTCACGACCGCCGCCGGGCCGAAGCTGGCCG
This sequence comes from Aeromicrobium sp., assembly GCA_040514145.1. Taxonomy (GTDB): domain Bacteria; phylum Actinomycetota; class Actinomycetes; order Propionibacteriales; family Nocardioidaceae; genus Aeromicrobium. The sequence goes on along the minus strand of JBEVDF010000267.1, from coordinate 837 downwards.
TGAACGTGCGGCGCGGTGGCGCCATCTACCTGCGCGACAAGGACCACGACGCGAAGAACGCGATGGTCATCCCGGCGCTGGCCGACCTCAACAAGGGCAACCGGCAGATCGCGCACGGCATCAACCGCGTGCTGCGACCGGTCGACCTCTGACCCTGCCCTGGTCCGCGAGAGCCGCGGCCGCTCCTCACGGGGCGGTCGCGGCTTCCGCGTGTGAGACCGGGAGCTAGTAGCTCCCGCGGAGCACCGACGTCACCGAGTGGGCGGGATCGCCGTCGTCGTCCTCCAGGCTGATGTCGACCGCGGCGTACGACGCGAGCGCGGTGTCGGCGACGTCGAAGGTCCCCCCGTCGGGACCGACCTGGCCCAGCGGGAGCATCTTCTGCGTGACGGGGTCGAGCAGCCAGGCGTAGTAGAAGCGGCCGGCGCCGGCGGACGGGAGCTCGGAGGTCCGGATCTCCATCCGGGTGTGACCGGCCTCGGCGCGGTACATCTCGACCTGCCCTCGCACGGCCGGGTCCTCGCCTCCGACCGGCGTCAGCCGGGCGGCCGCGAGTGCCGACGGCTGGGACGTCGGCGGCGGTGACGTCGAGCGGTCGGTGAACGCCGAGGTCGCCACCCCGCCGGCCACGAGTCCGACGACGGCTGCCGCGGCGGCCGCGACCAGCAGCGCGCGGTTCGGCCGGGTCCGAGGGAGCGACAGGGGCGGCAGCGGCGCCTCCGGCTCCGCGGAGTCGAGCGTCCGCGCACTGCGCGCCAGGAGCGCGTGTCCGACCGCGAGCTGGGCGAGCTCCTCCCGGCAGGACCCGCACACCTCGAGGTGGGAGCCGACATCGAG
>JBEVDF010000116.1:0-2918 GCA_040514145.1 Aeromicrobium sp. | reverse complement strand
ACCGCGCCCAGCAGTCGATCCGCACGTTCTTCAACACGACGCGACCCGAGGAGCCGTACGTGAAGACGGCGCTCTCGATCCAGAACATGGGGTTCATGCGCGGCCTGTCCCCGAAGTACATGGAGGCCACACCGGCGATCAACGAGTGGGTGCACCAGCTCGTCGAGTCCGACCCGACGCTGCGCGGGTGCGGCTTCTCGGTGCTCCGCGAGATCGCGGCCATCGGCTACACGGGCGATGCCTACCACCGGCTGAACCGCCCCTCGCCGTACCGCAAGATGATCGCGGCACTGTGGCGCGAGAGCCCCGTGCCGCTGGTCGGCGACGGCGAGCGGCTCGCGACGATGGCGTCGCTGCTGCACCGCGACGCCGATGGCCGCTCGCTCGCGGCGGCGATGATCGAGGCGTCGCCCGTCGATGCGGCCTCGTGGGTGCGCAGCTACCTGCACGCCTACCTCCGGCCTATCGTGCACTGCCTGGTGGCCCACGACCTGGCGTTCATGCCGCACGGCGAGAACCTCGTGCTCGTGCTCCGCGACCAGGTGCCGGTGCGGGCGTTCATGAAGGACGTCGGCGAGGAGGTCGCCGTCATGGGCGAGCGCGACCTGCCCGAGGACGTACGCCGGATCCGCGTCGACGTCGACCCGGAGGTCAAGGCGCTGGCCCTGCACACCGACGTCTTCGACGGGGTGCTGCGGCACCTGGCCGCGATCCTGCACGTCGACGGCGTGCTCGACGAGGACGCCTTCTGGGCGGAGGTCGCGCGGTGCCTGCGGCAGCACGCCGAGGAGCACCCGGAGCTCGCGGACGCGGTGGCGGCGTACGACTTCTTCCGGCCGACGTTCCGGCACAGCTGCCTCAACCGGCTGCAGCTGCGCAACACCCTGGAGATGGTCGACATCTCCGACCAGGCGGAGTCGCTGATCTACGCCGGGACGCTGGATAATCCCGTCGCATGACCTCCCGCCTGACCGAGATCAGCCTCGACTGCGCGGATCCCGCCCGGCTCGCCGACTTCTGGTGCGCCGTGCTCGGGTACGCCGTCCTCGACTCCACCGACGACCTGGTCGAGATCGGGCCTGATCACGGGCCTGACGCCGCGCTGCTGGACGCGCTGCGGCGGGGACCGCTCGCGCCCACGATCTTCCTGGCGAGGGTGCCGGAGGCGAAGACGGTCAAGAACCGGGTGCACTTCGACGTCTCCCCCGTCGACCGCTCGCAGGCCGAGGAGGTCGCGCGCATCGAGGCGCTCGGCGCGACCCGGGCCGACGTCGGGCAGACGGGGCAGGAGTCCTGGGTGGTGCTGGCGGACCCCGAGGGCAACGAGTTCTGCGTGCTGCGGAGCCTGGCTCCGGGCGAGTTCACGTTAGCGTGACCGCATGCGCCTCGGACGCCTGCTGCTCGGCCTGCTCCTGCTCGGGTCACTCCTCACCGCCGCGCCTGCCACGGCGGCCGAGCGCGACCCGCGCTGGCACTTCTTCACGTCAGACACCCAGCACTACACGTCGCCGTGGTTCAAGGGCGCGCACCGGATCATGATCCCGTACGGGTGCACGACGGCGCCGTACTACGACCACGACCCGCGCTGCAGCGGCCGCAACGGCTTCCACCACGGCATCGACATCGCGATGCCGTGCGGCACCCCGCTGTACGCCGCCCGTCGGCTGCGCGTCGTCTCCAACCGCACCCTCGGACCGGCGTACGGCGCGAGCCCGATGCTGCTCCGCAGCCACACAGCCGGCTTCGACCTGGTCATCGGGCACACGCGGAAGGTCTACGTGAAGCCCGGCCAGCTCGTGCGCAAGGGCACGCTGATCGCACGGGCCAGCGACAGCGGCGCACCCGACGGCTGCCACCTGCACTTCGAACGGCGCGCCGTCGGCGGCGGGCTGTCGACCGCGACCAAGCCGCGGCCGCTGCTGGCGCTGACGCCGCGCGAGCGGTCCTGACCGACCTCAGGCCGGCCCGTCGTCCGGCGCACAGGTCGCGGTCGCGGACTCCGGGCCGTCCGGGACACGGATGGTGCAGCGCACGGGCTGACCGTCCTGCACGAAGGGAACGTCCTCGGTGACCGCCCCCTTCTGGACGCTGAACTCCGACGCCGTCGGGAGGGAGGAGTCCGCCGGGAGCGGCTTCCCGGTGTCCTTGTCCACGAGGACGAGGCCGTACTCGTCGTGCAGCGCCTCCTGGGCGATGATCACCGGCGTCCTGCCGTCGAGGCCGAGGAGGAAGACCATCCCCAGCGGGGCGGCCAGCAGGACGGTGACCAGGACCACGAGGGTCAGCCGGTAGCGCAGCGCGGCGCCCGGCTGCTCCATCTCGCTCATCTCGGTGCTCATGCCCTAACTCTCCGCCAGCACGCAGAACTCGTGCCCGTCGGGGTCGGCCAGCACGACCCAGCCGACGTCGCCCTGGCCGATGTCGACCCGGGTCGCCCCGAGCGCCAGCAGACGCTCGACCTCTTCCTGCTGGTCACCACCGTCGGCCGGCGCGAGGTCGAGGTGCACCCGCTCCTTGCCGGTCTTCTGCTGGTACGGCGGGCCGCCCCAGGTGACCTTCGGTCCTCCGTGCGGGGACCGGATGGCGGTCTCCTCGTCCTGGTCCCAGACCAGCGGCCAGCCCAGCGCCTCGCTCCAGAAGTACCCGCACGCCGGCGACCCGTCACCGGACAGCGCGCCGATGAAGCCGCAGTCGGCGAGGAAGTTGTTGTCGGGCTCGATGACACAGAACTCGTTGCCCTCGGGGTCCGCCATCACGACGTGGTCCACGTCCGGACCCTGCCCGATGTCGAGGTGGCTCCCGCCGAGCTCGAGGACCCGGGCCACCGTTGCCTGCTGCTCCTCGAGCGAGGTGCTCTTGATGTCGAAGTGGAACTGGTTGGGCCCGACCTTCGGCTCGTCGGACCGCGCGAACCGGAG
>JBEVDF010000092.1:0-3372 GCA_040514145.1 Aeromicrobium sp. | reverse complement strand
CTCGGGGCCCACCCTGAGTGGCAGCAGCGGCTGCGCGACGAGGCGGCTCACCTGCCCGACTCTCCCGATCTCGACCAGCTGGACGGTCTGGAGTCCTTCGACCTCGTGATGAAGGAGTGCCTGCGGCTCCTCCCGCCGGTCCCGGTCGTGGCCCGTCGTACGGTCAAGGACACCGAGGTGCTCGGAGTGCGGATTCCGGCGAACCGGCTGGTCGCGGTGATGGTCCATCTCGGTCACCACATGCCGGAGTACTGGCCCGATCCGGAGCGCTTCGATCCCGAGCGGTTCGCGCCCCACCGACGCGAGGACAAGGTGCACCGGCATGCCTGGGAGCCCTTCGGCGGTGGCGTGCACAAGTGCCTGGGGATGGCGTTCGCCGGCGCCGAGGTGAAGCTGATCGTGCACCAGCTGCTGCGCCGTTTCGACTGGACGGTGGACGCGGAGTACCGCGACAGGCTGAACTACCACTCGCTCCCGTTTCCGGCAGACGGCCAGCCGGTCGACCTGCGCCCCCTCGAAAGGACACCCACCGCATGAGCAAGCGCGACATCTCCGGACTCGCCATCGTGATCACCGGCGCGGGCCGGGGGATCGGTGAGGCGACCGCAGAGCTGCTCGCCGCCCAGGGCGCCACGGTGGCCCTCGGTGACCTCGACACCGTCCTCGTGCAGGAGGTGGCGGCCCGCATCGGCCGTGGAGCCGTCGGTGCCCACCTCGACGTCACCAGCTCGGAGTCGTGGACCGAGTTCCTCACCGCGGTCGGCGAGATCGGTCCGATCGACGTGCTGGTCAACAACGCCGGGATCATGCCGCTCGGCTCGGTGCTCAAGGAGCCCGAGGACGTGGCGCGAGCCATCATCGACGTCAACGTCCACGGGATCATCAACGGCACCAAGGCCGTCGCCCCCGGGATGGTCGACCGCGGTCACGGACACATCGTCAACGTCGCCTCCGCGGTCGGCCGGATCGCCGTCGCTGACGGGGCGACGTACTCCGCGTCGAAGTTCGCCGCTGTCGGCTTCAGTGAGGCGACGCGGGCCGAGCTGAAGCCACACGGGATCGACGTGAGCGTGGTGCTGCCGACCGTCGTGCAGACCGAGCTGGCCGCCGGTGTGCCCACCGCCAGGGGCGTCAAGGCCGTGAGCGCCGAGGACGTCGCCGAGGTCATCGCCACCGCCATCCGTACCGCGCACCCGGAGCTGTGGGTGCCGCGCTGGGTGCAGGGGATGACCAAGGCCACCGGGGTGCTGCCTCGCTGGCTGCAGGAGCGGATCGCGGGAGCGTTCGGGGCCGACAAGGTGCTGTCCGAGCGCGACGAGGCCAAGCGCGCTGCCTACGAGGCGCGGGTGCGTCCACCCGCCAGCTGAGCGCGCCGACCGACCCGGCCGGCCACCTCGTTAGGATCGGCGAACGTGAAGACCCTCGTGATCGGCACCGGCGGGCGCGAGCACGCTCTCGCGCTGGCCCTCTCCCGCGATCCCTCGGTCAGCGAGGTGCACGCCGCACCCGGCAACCCGGGGATCGGTGGCGTCGCGACCCTCCACGACGTCGACCCGATGGACGGCGCGGCGGTGGCCGGGCTGGCGGAGTCGATCGGCGCCGATCTGGTCGTGATCGGGCCCGAGGCGCCGCTGGTCGCTGGCGTCGCCGACGCGGTGCGGGAGCGGGGGATCAGCTGCTTCGGCCCGTCGCGGCTGGCGGCCGAGCTCGAGGGGTCCAAGGCGTTCGCCAAGGACGTGATGGCCTCGGCGGGAGTGCCCACGGCGATGGCCCACGTCTGCAGCACCGCTGAGGAGGTGGGCGCTGCCCTCGACGCGTTCGGCCCGCCGTACGTCGTCAAGGACGACGGCCTCGCCGCAGGCAAGGGGGTGGTCGTGACCGACGACCGCGACGAGGCGGCCGCCCACGCCGCCCAGTGCGAGCGGGTGGTGATCGAGGAGTTCCTCGACGGCCCCGAGGTCTCGTTGTTCGCGATCACCGACGGCACCACCGTCTACCCGCTGCAGCCGGCTCAGGACTTCAAGCGGATCTTCGACGGCGACGAGGGCCCCAACACCGGTGGCATGGGCGCCTACACGCCGCTGACGTGGGCACCGGAGTCGCTGGTCGCCGAGGTGCAGGAACTGGTGCTGCAGCCCACTGTGGACGAGATGGCCAGGCGTGGGTCGAGGTTCGCCGGACTGCTCTATGCCGGTCTGGCGCTCACGTCGGCCGGGATCCGGGTGGTCGAGTTCAACGCGCGCTTCGGGGACCCGGAGACGCAGCCGCTGATGGCCCTTCTCGACTCCCCGCTGGCACCGCTGCTCAAGGCGGCGGCGGACGGCAACCTGCACGAGATCGACCCACCGCGCTGGAAGGACGGCGCCGCCGTCGCCGTGGTGATGGCGAGTGCCGGCTATCCCGAGTCCTCGAGCAAGGGGGACGTCATCGTCGGCACCGAGACCCTTGCGAAGGAGGACGATGTCGACGTGATCCACGCGGGGACAGCGAACCTCGACGGAGCCCTGGTCACTGCAGGCGGCCGAGTGCTGGCGGTCACCGCCGTCGGCCGCGACGTCGCCGACGCGCGGGCGAAGGCCTATGAGGGCATCTCCTCGATCAGCTTCGCCGGCGCCCAGTGGCGCACCGACATCGCCCGCGCAGCAGGGGTCGCCCAGCGAGCTGACAGTCGAGACCAGGAGGTCCCCCGATGAGCGTCCCCAACGTGCTGGCCACCCGTTATGCCGGAGCCGACCTGGCCGAGATCTGGTCGCCTGAGCACAAGATCGTCCTCGAACGACGGCTCTGGATCGCGGTGCTCACCGCTCAGCGCGACCTCGGTGTCGCCGTGCCGGACGGCGTCATCGCCGACTACGAGTCGGTCGTGGAGAAGGTCGACCTGGCGAGCATCGCCGCGCGTGAGCGGGTGACCCGGCACGACGTGAAAGCGCGGATCGAGGAGTTCTGTGCTCTCGCCGGACACGAGCACATCCACAAGGGGATGACCTCGCGCGACCTCACCGAGAACGTCGAGCAGCTCCAGATCCGTGCCTCCCTCGACATCATCCGCACGCGCGTGCTCGCGACCCTGGCGCGGCTGGCGCGGCTGGCGGCGGAGCACGAGTCGCTCGTGATGGCTGGGCGCTCGCACAACGTCGCCGCCCAGGCGACCACGCTCGGCAAGCGCTTCGCCACCGTCGCCGACGAGATGCTGGTGGCGCTCGGTCGGCTCGACGACCTGCTGGCCCGCTACCCGCTGCGTGGGATCAAGGGCCCGATGGGCACCTCGCAGGACATGCTCGACCTGCTCGACGGCTCCACCGCGAAGCTCGCCGACCTCGAGCAGCGGGTCGCGCTGCACCTCGGCTTCGACCAGGTGCTCACCAGCGTCGG
>JBEVDF010000332.1:0-6819 GCA_040514145.1 Aeromicrobium sp. | reverse complement strand
GTCACCCCGGTCGGCGACCAGGGCATGGACATCGCGCGCGTCGCGGTCAACGACGCCGGACTGCCCGACACCGTCGGTGGCGTCCAGCTGAACCGGTTCTGCGCGTCCGGCCTCGAGGCCGTCAACACCGCCGCGCAGAAGGTGCGCTCCGGCTGGGACGAACTGGTCATCGCCGGCGGCGTCGAGTCGATGTCCCGCGTGCCGATGGGCTCCGACGGTGGACCGTGGGCGCTCGACCCGGCCACCAACTACGACAACTACTTCGTTCCCCAGGGCGTGGGCGCCGACCTGATCGCCACCATCGAGGGCTTCTCCCGCGAGGACGTCGACGCGTACGCCGTCCGCTCGCAGGACCTCGCCGCGAAGGCGTGGACCGGCGGCTACTTCGCCAAGTCCGTCGTCCCGGTCAAGGACATCAACGGCCTCACCGTCCTCGACCAGGACGAGCACATGCGTCCCGGCACCACGCTCGAGAACCTCGCGGGCCTCAACCCGTCCTTCGCCGGCGTCGGCGAGATGGGCGGCTTCGACGCGGTGTCGCTGCAGAAGTACCACTGGGTCGAGAAGATCAACCACGTCCACCACGGCGGCAACAGCTCCGGCATCGTCGACGGCGCCGCACTGGTCCTCGTCGGATCCGAGCAGGCGGGCAAGGACATGAGCCTGACCCCGCGCGCCCGCGTCGTCGCGACGGCCACCAGCGGTGCCGACTCCACGATCATGCTCACCGGCCCGACCCCGGCCTCGAAGAAGGTCCTCGCCGCCGCCGGTCTGACCGTCGACGACATCGACCTGTTCGAGATCAACGAGGCGTTCGCGTCCGTGGTGCTCAAGTTCCAGAAGGACCTGAACATCCCCGACGAGAAGCTCAACGTCAACGGCGGTGCCATCGCGATGGGACACCCGCTCGGAGCCACCGGCGCCATGATCACCGGCACCATGATCGACGAGCTCGAGCGCCGTAACGCCCGGTACGCCCTCATCACCCTGTGCATCGGCGGCGGTATGGGCGTCGCCACCATCATCGAGCGCGTCTGACCGCCCGGACCATCAGGAGACTTGAAGCAGTGAGCGAGCAGAACATCATCAACTGGGAGCAGGACGCCGACGGCATCGTCGTGCTCACCATCGACGATCCCAACCAGGGCGCGAACACCATGAACGACGCCTACATCTCCTCGATGAAGGCGACCGTCGACCGCCTCGTCGACGAGAAGGACTCCATCACCGGTGTCGTCATCACGTCCGGCAAGAAGACGTTCTTCGCCGGCGGCGACCTGAAGAACATGATCAAGGTCGGACCGGAGAACGCCGACGAGATCTACAGCCACAGCGTCGCGATCAAGTCGGACCTGCGCCGCCTCGAGACGCTCGGCAAGCCCGTCGTTGCCGCCATCAACGGTGCCGCGCTCGGTGGCGGACTCGAGATCGCCCTGGCCACGCATCACCGCGTCGCCGCGGACGTGAAGGGCGTCAAGATCGGCCTGCCCGAGGTCACCCTCGGCCTGCTGCCCGGCGGCGGCGGTGTCACCCGCACCACCCGCATGTTCGGCATCCAGGACGCGCTGATGAACGTCCTGCTGCAGGGCCAGCGCAACAAGCCCGAGAAGGCGCTCAAGATCGGCCTGATCGACGAGATCGTTCCCGCCGACGAGCTGCTCTCCGCGGCGCGCGCGTGGGTCGAGGCCAACGCCGGCAACGAGGAAGCGGCCTCGCAGCCGTGGGACCGCCCGGGCCACAAGATCCCCGGCGGCACGCCGAGCAACCCGAAGCTGGCGGCCTTCCTGCCCAGCTTCCCGGCCAACCTCAAGAAGCAGCTCAAGGGTGCGCCGTACATCGCGCCGCGCCACATCATGAGCGCCGTCGTCGAGGGTGCCCAGGTCGACTTCGACACCGCCAGCCGGATCGAGTCGCGCTACCTGGTCAACCTGCTGATCGGCCAGCAGTTCAAGAACATGACGCAGGCCTTCTTCTTCGACCTCGGCGCGATCAACGCCGGTGGCTCGCGTCCGGCGGGCATCGCCGAGACCAAGGCCGAGAAGCTGGCCATCCTGGGCGCCGGCATGATGGGCGCGGGCATCGCCTACGAGGCGGCGCGTGCGGGCATCGAGGTCGTGCTGAAGGACATCAGCATCGAGGCCGCCGAGAAGGGCAAGAGCTACTCCGACAACCTGCTGACCAAGCAGGTCGAGCGGGGCCGGCTCACGCAGGAGAAGAAGGACCAGATCCTCGCCCGCATCCAGCCCACCGCCGACTACGCCGACCTGAAGGGCTGCGACTTCGTCGTCGAGGCCGTCTTCGAGTCGGTCGAGCTCAAGCACAGCGTCTTCGCCGAGCTCGAGCCGATCGTCAACGGCGACGCCCTGCTGGGCTCGAACACGTCGACGCTGCCGATCACCACCTTGGCCGAGGGCGTCCAGCGTCCCGAGGACTTCATCGGGATCCACTTCTTCAGCCCGGTCGACAAGATGCAGCTCGTCGAGATCATCGTGGGCGAGAAGACGTCCGATGAGGCCCTGGCCCGCGCGATCGACTTCACCAAGCAGATCCGCAAGATCCCGATCGTCGTCAACGACAGCCGCGGCTTCTTCACCTCGCGCGTGTTCGGCACGCTCGTGATGGAGGGTGTCGAGATGCTGGCCGAGGGCGTCGACCCGGTCACGATCGAGCGCGCCGCGCAGCTGGCCGGCTTCCCGGGCCAGCCGCTGGCGATGTCCGACGAGGTCTCGCTGACGCTGCAGCAGAAGATCGAGGGCGAGGCCCGCAAGGCCGCCGCGGCCGAGGGCAAGGAGCTGCCCGTCACGCCCGCGTCCGAGGTCGTCAACAAGCTGGTCGAGCTCGGTCGCCCGGGCAAGGCCGCCGGCGCCGGCTTCTACGAGTACCCCGAGGGCGGCAAGAAGTTCCTGTGGCCCGAGCTGTGGAACCTCTTCGTCAAGGACGACGTGGACGTGCCGCTCGAGGACATCAAGGAGCGCCTGACGTTCATCATGGCGATCGAGACGGTCCGCTGCTTCGAGGAGGGCGTCATCCGCCAGGTGGCCGACGCCAACATCGGCTCCATCTTCGGCATCGGCTTCCCGCCGGTCCACGGTGGTGCGCTGCAGTACGTGAACGGCTACGAGTCGGCCACGGGCGAGATCGGCGTGAAGGCGTTCGCCGAGCGCGCCCAGGAGCTGGCCGAGAAGTACGGCGAGCGGTTCACCCCGCCCGCGCTGCTGCTGGCGAAGGCCGAGAAGGGCGAGAAGTTCGCCTGATCGTCCCGCCACGAGCGAAGCCCCGGTCCACCTGGACCGGGGCTTCGTCGTCGTCGGAGTGGGTCAGACCGCGCCGTCCTTGGCCACGACGGCCGTGACGGTGCGGAACAGGATCTGCAGGTCGCCCATGAGGGTCCAGTTCTCCACGTAGTGCATGTCCAGGGCGATCGCCTCCTCCCATGAGAGGTTCGAGCGGCCCGAGACCTGCCACAGTCCCGTCATGCCGGGGCGCACCCGCAGCCGGCGTCGCGCCGTGCGGTCGTAGAGCGCGACCTCGCCCTCGCGCTGCGGCCGCGGGCCGACCAGGCTCATGTCCCCGCGCAGCACGTTGAGCAGTTGCGGCAGCTCGTCGATCGAGTACCGGCGGATGAACCGTCCGACGCACGTGATGCGAGGGTCGTTCTCGACCTTGAACAGCGGCTGGCCGGCCGTGCCCTGCGCCTGCAGCAACTGCGCGAGGTCGGCGTCGGCGCCGACGCTCATGGACCGGAACTTGATCATGTCGAACGGCTTGCCGTCGCGCCCGATCCGCTCCTGTCGGTAGAACACCGGGCCCGGGCTGGAGAGCTTGACCGCCAGGGCGGTGGCGAGCAGGATCGGCGAGCTCATCACCAGGATCGCCATCGCGCCGCACCAGTCGAAGACGAGCTTGGGCCAGTTGCCGGCCTCGGCGTAGGTCGGCTCCTTCACCGTCACGAACGGCATGCCGGCCACCTCGCGCATGCCGATGCGCGAGCCCGCGACGGCCACGAGGTTCGGCGAGAGCAGCATCTCGATGCCGGCGGCCTCCAGGTCCCAGGTGAGGTCGCGCAGTCCATGGTGTCCGAGCTCGTCGGTGGCCGAGACGATCACGGCGTCCGCGCCGGCCATCGTGACCGCCGACTGCACCGAGCGGGCCTGGCCCATGATCGGGATGGACCGCTCGCCGACGCGCAGCCACTGGGTCTCGGTGGCGTGGCGTGGCCGCCAGACGCCGGTCACGCGCAGCCCCTCCGCGGGGTGGTCCGTGAACCAGTCGGCGATCTCGCGCGCGTTCTCGGGCTGGCCGACGACGAGGACGTTCTCGACGAATCGGCCGTCCATCAACTGGCGCCGCCGCCACCGCCGCCAGATGCGGCGCGTGAACAGCAGTCCGAGCAGGCCGACGGGAAACGCGATGGCGAGGTAGCCGCGCGAAAGGTTGAAGTTCATCAGTAGGGTGACGATCGCGATCACGCCGAACACGGTGACCGTGACGTGCGCGATCCGCTGGTATTCGTCGACGGAACCGAGGACGTTCGGGTGCCGAGTGCCACCCAGACGCAGGGCGAACCACCAGCCGAACGTCAGGAGTACGCCGAACTTCGTATAGCCCAAGCCGAACTGGGGTCCGATGGTTCCGGCATCGCCGCCGAGCCAGATGTACTCGGACGAGATGATGACCACCAGCAGCACGAGCAGGTCGGTGACGGCGACGCGTCTCGCGTACCGATGACGGGCAGCGCGAGTCCCCTCGGCTTTGAACAGCCGAGGCCAGGTGAGGCCCCCCGATGGGCCGCCCACAGTCCCGAGGGACCGGTCGTCCACAGTCACAGGAGTCACGATAGGGGCGTTTGGGTGCGGGCGTATGCGCTGGTCTCACCCTGTGAACCACGGGTCGCCGTTCGAGAGACGGAGCGGGCGAAGGTTCGACAGAGTGATAAGTAACTGTTTACATTGGGCAGTGCGTCACCATCCTGCTGTCGCTTCGAGGGGAAACCACCGCCGTGTTCGTGAAACTTCTTCGTCCCATTTCCTACGTCCTGGGTTTGGGAGCGATGCTGCTCGTGGCCTTCGCCGGGCCCGCTACCTCCGAGGGCTACGGAGATCCGGCGATCGTTCCGGACGCTGGTGACGGCAGGGTCGCCGTCGAGCCCGGCGAGCCGTTCTCGGTCTCGTTCTCATCGAACGTCGAGTGCTCCTGGTCCGCGCGCTTCAACGACGACTCCGCGCCCGGCGCCGTCGGCTTCGACTTCACGGCCAGCTTCGACGCACCGACCGACCCCGGCACCTACGAGGGCACGGTCGTCTGCCGCTACTCGACCTCGGGCCCTTTCCGTCCGATCGCCTACAGCGCCGACGCCACGCAGGCCGCCGCTCGTGACCAGGTCACCACCCAGACCTTCACGGTGGTTGTGGACGGCGACACCGCTGACGACGCGTCCGCCGGCGAAGACTCCGGTGCCGCCGCAGACAACGGCGCCCTCGCGGACACCGGCGGTTCCAATTGGGAGGTCCTGGCTCTGGGTGCCGGCCTCGTCGTGATCGGCGCCGGCGCCGCTGTTGCGGCTCGACGCCGCAAGTCCTCCTGACTGAGATGAGCGCGACGGTGAGCCGGTGGGACCGGCGCGCCGGACGGCGTCGGCCATGGTGATACGAGGCCACCGCAGGTCGGCGGCCCTGTGGCTCTCGATCGGATTCGCCCTGGCCGTCGTCGGCTTCGCGCTCGTACCGTTCGCCCTGGAAGCGAAGGCCGTGGCGTCGAGTCTTTCGCGCGCCCAGGATCGGGCCGTCGCCCTGAAGCAGCAGATGGCTTCTGGGGACCCCGAGAATGCGACGGCGACTTTGCGCCAGATGCAGGCCGACACGGCGCGAGCGCACCAGATCAGCCGCGGCGGCATGTGGGACGCCGCTTCCAAGGTGCCGTGGCTTGGCCGCAACGTGGAGGCCGTGCAGGTGACCTCCGCCGCCATCGACGACATCGCGGTGCGCGGACTGCCGCCACTCGTGGACGCGGGTTCGACCCTGTCCATCGACAGCTTCCGGCCCCGCGACGGCAGGTTGGACGTGAAGACGCTCGCCACGATGGCGCCGGCGGTGTCCACGTCGGGTGGCGTCCTGGCCGAGAACGCCGACCGGATCCGCCAGATCGACGCGGACGGTCTCGTCGGTCCGCTCGTGCGCCCGGTGATGGAGTTGCAGCGTCAGGTCGAGGACGCGGACCGGTCGGCCGATGCGGCCGACCGGGTGATGCGCCTCGCCGCCGCGTCCCTCGGCGCAGAGAGCGCCCAGCACTACCTGCTGGCCTTCCAGACCAATGCCGAGATCCGATCCACGGGTGGCCTCGCCGGTGCGTTCGTGCTGTTGCGGACCGAGAAGGGCCAGATCACGCTGAGCGAGCAGTCCGCGGCGGGCGATCTCAACCTCGCCGCCGATAGGACCCGCCTGCCCGACGCGCGCCTGACCCGTGAGGAGCGGGCGGCGTTCGGGACGATCATGGGCCACGATGTGCGGTCGACCAACATCAGTCCCGACTTCCCTCGGGTGGCCACGATCTGGGCAGACCGGGCCGAGCGAGCGTACGACGTCGACATCGACGGCGTGATCAGCCTCGACGCAGTGGCGCTGTCCTACGTGCTGCGAGGGATCGGAGCGATCGAGGTGGACGGCGACCGGCTCACCGCCGACAACGCTCTGGCCCGACTTCTCAACGGCGTCTACCTCGAGTACGACGACCCGGAGGAGCAGAACGAGTACTTCGAGACCGCTACCGGACGCACGTTCCAGGCCGTCATGAACGGCAGCGGGAACTGGGTCAAGATCGTTG
>JBEVDF010000315.1:0-2874 GCA_040514145.1 Aeromicrobium sp. | reverse complement strand
TGATCGGGCTGCCGGCGAAGCCGTAGACCTCGCGCAGGCGACGCTGGATGAACCGGCGGTAGCCCGGGTCGAGGAACCCGGTGGTGAAGATCACGAAGGTCGGCGGGCGGCTGGAGGCCTGGGTACCGAACAGGATGCGCGGCTGCTTGCCGCTGCGCACGGGGTGCGGGTGCTCGGCGGCCAGCTCGGCCAGGAAGGCGTTGAACTTGCCGGTGGCGACGCGGGTGTCCCACGACTCGAGCGCGAGCTCGAGCGCCGGAACCAGCTTCTCCATGTGACGGCCGGTCTTGGCGGAGATGTTCACGCGCGGGGCCCAGGCCACGTGGGCCAGGTCCTGCTCGATCTCACGCTCCAGGTAGCGGCGACGGTCGTCGTCGATCTGGTCCCACTTGTTGAACGCGAGCACCAGCGCGCGGCCGGACTCGAGAACCAGGTCGATGACGCGCACGTCCTGCTCGCTGATGACCTCGGTCACGTCGATGAGCACCACAGCCACTTCGGCCTTCTCGAGGGCGGCGCTGGTGCGCAGCGACGCGTAGAAGTCGGCGCCCTGGGACAGGTGCACCCGACGGCGGATGCCGGCGGTGTCGACGAAGCGCCAGACCTTGCCGCCGAGCTCAACCTGCTCGTCGACCGGGTCGCGGGTGGTGCCGGCGAGCTCGTTGACAACAACGCGCTCTTCGCCGACGACCTTGTTCAAGAGGCTGGACTTGCCCACGTTCGGGCGTCCGAGGATGGCGACGCGGCGCGGGCCGCCCACTTCCTGCTTGGCGACGTTGGAGATCTCGGGGAGTTCTTCGAGGATCGCGTCGAGCAGGTCGGCCACACCGCGGCCGTGCAGCGCGGAGACCGGCCAGGGCTGGCCGAGGCCGAGGGCCCACAGGCTGGCCGCTTCGGGCTCCTGGCGGATGTCGTCGACCTTGTTGGCGATGAGGAAGACCGGCTTGCCGCTGCGACGCAGCAGCTTGACGACGGCCTCGTCGGTGGAGGTGGGGCCCACGTTGGAGTCGACGACGAACATGACGACGTCGCACAGCTCGATGGCCAGCTCGGCCTGCATGGCGACGGACGCGTCGATGCCCTTGGCGTCGGGCTCCCAGCCGCCGGTGTCGACGAGGCTGAAGCGGCGTTCGTGCCATTCGCCCTTGTAGGTGACCCGGTCGCGGGTGACCCCGGGGGTGTCCTCCACGACGGCCTCGCGGCGGCCGAGGATCCGGTTCACCAGGGCGGACTTGCCCACGTTGGGGCGGCCGACGATGGCGATCACCGGCAGGGCCGGCAGGTAGTGGATCGCGTCGGGGTCTTCGGTGACGTGGTCGAGTACGTCGAAGTCCTCGTCGTCGAGGTCGTACTCGTTCAGTCCGGTGCGCAGCGCGGTGGCGCGCTGGGTGATCAGCACGTCATCGTCGTCGAGTTCGGTCAGGCGCGATGCGGTCTCCGGGTCGAGCTCGGGGATCGTCGTGTCGTCGAATTGGTTAGTCATGCGAGGCCTCGCGGTTACGTGTATTGATGACCTCTATGACCGCGTCAATGGTCTGGTCGAAGTCGAGATGGGTGGAGTCGACGGTGGTCACACCGTCTGCAGCGCTCATGAATTCCACTACCTGGGAGTCAGCGCGATCCCTCGATCGCAACTGTTCCGCCACGGTGTGGGCCGATTGGGTTGATATTTCCGCAGAGCGCCTAGCCATTCTAGCCTCTTCGCTTGCTGTGAGTAGAATGCGCGCCTGAGCCTCGGGTGCCACGACCGTGGTGATGTCGCGGCCTTCGACCACGACGCCGGGCTGCGGCACGTTCCGGGCGATGCTGCGGAACAGCTCGGTGAGGTGTGTGCGCACGGCCGGCACCCGGGCGATGGCGCTGACGGCGGCCGAGATGGCCGGCTCCCGGATGGCGTCGGTGACGTCGCTCTGACCCACCTTCACGAAGTAGGCATCCGGTTCGGTGCCGATCGTGTAATCGAAGGTGGGCAGCAGGGCGGCGACCGCGTCGGCGTTCTGCGGGTCGACCTCCTGGTCGATCACCAGCCAGGCCAACGCCCGGTAGGCGGCGCCGGTGTCGAGGTAACCGTAGCCGAGCTTCTGGGCCACGGCCCGGCTCACGCTGGACTTGCCGCTGCCGGCGGGCCCGTCGATCGCAACGAACAGGGGGTAGGAGTGCTTACTCAAATTCTCTAACCGACAATCCGCCAGCCGCGCGCGGCCAGCTCAGTGGTGAGGCGGCTGACCGCCTCGGGAAGGATGCTGATCTCGGCAAGCCCGATCTGGGCCCCCGGGGAATGTTCGAGGCGCAGGTCCTCGAGGTTGACGCCCACTTCGCCGATCTCGGCGAACAGGCGGGCGAGCTGGCCGGGGGTGTCATCGACCATCACGGTGAGGCTGGCGTAGCGGCGGTCCTGGCCGTGCTTGCCGGGCAGCCGGGCCACGCCGGTGTTGCCGCCGGCGATCTCCTCGGCCACCTGGCGGCGGGCACCGGGCGCGGCGGGGTCGGCGAGGGCGCCGATGAAGCGGTCCAGGTCGTCGCGGAGCGCCAGCAGAATCTCCCGCACCGGGGCCGGGTTGGCGCCGAGGATCTGCACCCACAGCTCGGGGTCGCTGGCGGCGACCCGGGTGACGTCGCGCACTCCCCCGCCGGCGAGGTTGAGCGCGGAAGCGGGCGCATCCGTGAGCCGGCGGGCCATCAGGGTGGAGACGACCTGGGGAACGTGGGAGACGAGGGCGACGCCGCGGTCGTGATCCTCCGCCGTCATCTCGACGATGATCGCGCCGAGGTCGAGGATGAGGTCGTCGATCGCGGTGGCCTGCTGGTAGGTGATCGCGTCGTGGCCGGCGACGACCCAGGGCCGCCCGATGAACAGGTCGGCGCGGCCGGCCA
>JBEVDF010000250.1:0-3320 GCA_040514145.1 Aeromicrobium sp. | reverse complement strand
GCCCAGGACGCTCTGCTCGGCGGCCATGTCCTGAGGCGGAACGTACCCCGAGCCCACGGAGTCCGAAGACCGTTCGGACTCGTACAGATCGGTAACGCTCACGGCACTCCTCGACGTGATCGGCAGCTTGGTTTGGAGGCTATGTCGTCCCGCTGACAAGAACTCTCAGCGCCGGCTCCCCCCGGCTCGGGACATCCACCTCGGGTGACCTTACGGGCCTGCGCGACCCGGGTCGAGACGGCCACACACAGCCCATGTGAACAACTCCGGCGATCCTGTGGAAAACGCCGACGGGGAGTGTGCACAGTCGGTGGACCACTCTGTGGATAGTCGAGTGTGGCTCAGGTCACACATGGCTCTGACCTGCACAAACTCGAGTCACAAGGTGTGGAGGGATGATGGTGGGGTGTGATTTTCGCGGTCGGAGTTTTCCACGGCCAGTAGCACGCCTGAGCGCCGACATGTCGATAAATCCACCACATTCGTCACAGGAGTATCGTCGCCCCGTGCGCAACGCCACTCTCGACCGTCGAATCCTGGCCATCACGGTCCCCGCCTTCGCCGCGCTCATCTGCGAGCCCCTCATGCTGCTGGCCGACACGGCCATCGTCGGCCACCTGGGCCGCGCCGAGCTGGCCGCCCTCGGCGCCGCCTCCACGATCCTGTCCACCGTCGTCGGCCTGTGCGTCTTCCTCGCCTATGGCAGCACCGCCACGGTCGCGCGGCACCAGGGAGCCGGTGAGCCCCGCCGGGCGCTGGAGGCGGCCCTCGGCGGCGTCTGGCTGGCGCTGATCATCGGCGTGGTGCTCGGCGTGCTGTGCGCGCTCACGGCCCGACCGCTGGGCGCCGCGCTGGCCAGCTCCGACCGCGTCGCCGACCTCACCACCGACTACCTGCAGGTCGCCGCCGCGAGCATCCCCGCGATCCTGCTCGTCCTCGCCGCCACCGGCGCGCTGCGCGGCGTGCTCGACCTGCGCACGCCCCTGGTCGTCATGATCGCCGCCAACGTGCTCAACGTCGTGCTGACCGTCGCCCTGGTCTACGGAGCGGACCTCGGCATGCGCGGTGCGGCCCTCGGGCTCGTGCTCGCGCAGTGGGCCGCTGCCCTGGCCCTCGTCGGGCAGGTGATCCGTCGCAGCCGGGCGTCCCACGCGTCGGCGCGCCTGCGGTGGCCCGACGTCACCCGGGCCGGGCGCGACGGCGTCCCGCTGCTGTTGCGCACCGTGAGCCTGCGCGCCGTACTGCTGCTGGCCACGCTCGTGGCGGCGGGCTTCGGCGACGCCTCCCTGGCCGCCCACCAGATCGCGACCACCATCGTGATGCTGCTGGCGTTCGCACTCGACGCCTTCGCGATCGCCGCCCAGACGCTCACCGGCCACTCCCTCGGCGCCGGCGACGCGGAGAGCACCCGCGAGGTCACGGAACGCGTCATCGCGTGGGGCTTCGGCTTCGGCCTGGCAGCCGGCGTCCTGCTGGCGGTGACCGCGCCATGGGTGGTGCGCGCCTTCACCCCCGACGCCGACGTGCAGGCCGCCGCCGTCCCGGCACTGCTGCTCGTCGCGCTCATCCAGCCGGTGTCGGGTGTCGTCTTCGTGCTCGACGGGGTACTCATCGGGGCCGGCGACGGGGTCTACCTGGCGTGGGCGGGGCTGTTTGCGCTGCTCGTCTACGCTCCCGTGGCGCTGCTGATCCGCCAGACCGACGCGGGCTTCACTTGGTTGTGGGCCGCCTACGCCCTCTTCCAGACGACGCGATGGGTCACGCTGTGGCTGCGCCAGCGCGGCGACCGCTGGCTCGTCCTGGGCGGACGCTGAACTCACGCTGAACGTTCACCTGCGTTTCAGGTGGCTGACAGGTTCATCGGCTTACGTGGAGTCATGAGCATTCCCGTCCTGCGCTCGATCCCGCGGCTCACCCGTTCCAACGCCGAACACGTCGGCCGCGTGTACGTCCTCACCACCGACGAGCTCGCCGGCGTGCTGCGCGCGACCGGACCCCATGAGGTCGTGTCGTACGAAGGCCTGCGCAGCCACATCGTCCGCGGCACCACACGGCCGGCGGGACGCCGGCTTCCCGGCCGACGCCGCCTGGTGCCGTGCGGCGACGTCGAGCGCACCGAGCTCGACCTGCCCAACGGCACGGCGTGGCTCGATCGCGAGCTCGGCACGGATCGGGTCATGGTGCGGACGTGGGCACCGCGCGACGGCTCGGACCTCGACCAGACCCTGTGGTGGCAGGGTCACCCGGTCGCGGCGCGGCTGCCCGAGGCGGCCTGACGCCACCACCGAGCGAGGTTTCCTGTCACTTACCGAGGTTCGCAAACCTCGTTAAGTGACAGTTTCCCCGGTTAACCGGGGAAACTTCTACCGCCGCCAGTACCCCGTGGCGTCGAGGCAGTCGCGCGGGACGCCGCGGTCGTCGGCGAGGTGGCGGCGGACCTGGCGGACGGCGCCGGACTCGCCGGCCACCCAGCAGAACGTGGGCACGTCGGGCCACGGGAGGGCGCGGACCGCGTCGATCCAGGCCTCCGCGCCGTGCACCCACTGCACCGAGACGCCGGGCAGTGACGGCAGGTCCTGGATCCCCTCGGGCGACGCCACCTCGATCACGACCTCGGCGGTCATCGAGCCGGGCCAGGCGTCCAGCAGCCGTGCGATCGCGGGCAGCGCGGTCTCGTCGCCGGCCAGCAGCATCCGCTCGATCCCGGTGGGCAGCAGCAGCGAGCGCGTGGGCCCGACGATCCAGGCCGGGTCGCCCGGAGCCGCCCGCCGCGCCCAGCCCGCGGCGAAGCCGCCCTCGTGCAGCACGAAGTCGAGGTCGAGCTCGCCGCCGGCGAATCGCCGCGGCGTGTAGTCCTTGGCCACCGGTCGGCCACCGGCTCCGCCCCACTCCAGCCGATCAGGCCCCTGCACCGGCAGTGGCGGCCGGTCGGTGCCCTCGAGCGGCACGAGCAGCTTCACGTGGTCGTCGAAGCCCTCGGAACGGAACGGCGCGGCAGAGCCACCGGCGACGGCGAACTCCTCGAGCTGCTCGCCCGCGAGGGTGACCCGGCGGGTGGTGGGCGTGACATCGGCGACGCGGACGACGCGCAGCTCGCGCAGGATCGTGGGCCAGCCCACCGCCTCGCGACGGGTGCGCGCCATCAGTCGCCCTTCTTCGCCGCGAATCCAACGGTGGTCCAGTCGAGGTCCGCCAGCGCGGAGGGGCCGAAGTTGCGCACCGTCGGATCGACGGCCAGCACCTCGGGGATCACCGCCAACGGCAGGATCGACGCCTGCGCGCGGACCATGGTGTCGACCTTGGCGATCGCGGCGGCGCGC
>JBEVDF010000243.1:0-17435 GCA_040514145.1 Aeromicrobium sp. | reverse complement strand
CGTCGTCTTCTTCGCCGGGGTCGACTTCGTGGCGGCGGAGGTCTTCTTCGCCGTCGACGTGGACGCGGTCTTCGTCGCCGGCGCCTTCTTGGCCGTGGCGGTCTTCGCCGTCGAGGCCTTCTTCGCCGTGGTGGACTTCGCGGCCGTGGTCTTCTTGGCGGCCGTCGCCTTCTTCGCCGTGGTCTTCTTCGCCGGCGTCGACTTCTTCGCGGCGGTCGACTTCGAGGAGCCCGACTTCGTGGCGGGCTTCGCGGCCTTCGTCCCGGCCGGAGCCGTGGCCTTGCGGATGCGGGCGGAGGCGGCGAACGACGCGGCAGCGGCGCCGGCGCTCTCGGTGGCGTCCTCGACGGCCTCGGCGGCCTTGCCGGTCAGGTCCTCGGCCTTGGCGGTGAGCTCGTCGATGATCTCCTCGGCCTTGCCCTTGAGGTCGCCCACGAGGTCGTCGGCCTTCTCGCGGAAGTCGTCGACGGCACTCTTGAGGTCGTCGACCTTGGCATCGGCGACCTTGCCGCGCAGCTCGGAGACGAACGTCTCGGCGCGGGTCGAGAAGTCCTCGGCCGCGGCCTTCACGTCGTCGACGGTCAGGTTCTTGGCCAGACCGCGCAGGTCGTCGCTCTTCTTCACGAGGTCGGAGTAGGCGGCGGTGGCGGAGCCGAGCGCCGTCAGCGCGAGGGTCTCGGCCTTCTTCTGCAGGGTGGCCACGTCGAAGCCCTTGACGGTGGTCGGCAGGGCGGCGATGTCGTCCAGGATGGACTTGATCTGGGCGTTGATGGTGTCGGTGATGCTCATGGGTTCTCCTCGAGGTCTGCGGTTCCGACGAACGAACGGTAGATGTCTCGCAACGCCGTCTTCTGGCGTGCGGTCAACCGCGGATCGCGGTCGATGGCGTCCTCGACCAGGGGCGCTCCAGACTGCTCGGCATCGAGGATGCCGGCGCGGACGTAGAGCGACTCGGCCGAGATCCTCAGTGCCTTCGCGATCTGCTGCAGCACCTCGGCGGACGGTTTGCGCAGACCCCGCTCGATCTGGCTGAGGTACGGATTCGAAACGTCCGCGAGCTCGGCCAGCTGTCGCAGCGACATCTGCGCTTGGGTGCGCTGGTCACGCAGGTACTCGCCGAGCGACCCCACGGCCGACCCGACGCTTCCTGGCATGTTCAGCTTTCCCATGCCTCCAGCCTGCTTGCAAAAGTTAGCATTTGCAAGCAGGTGTGATGCAACGGACACGGAGGTGTGAATACGAGATACGCATGGGGCTCGGGTTAGCCTGTGGTGGCCGATGTGCTCTCGGGTGGCCCACTTTCCTGACTCAGCCCGCTTCTCCATGACTGCCTTGCTCTACCGAGCCCTGCTCGCGTTCGCCCTCACCGGCACCCTCCTGATCGCCCCCGCCACCGCCGCGGACGCCGCTCCCAAGAAGCCGGCCAAGGTCACCAAGATCCGCGCGAAGACGAGCACGTCGACCCTGAGGATCCACTGGGCGCGGCCCGCCCGCGCCAAGAAGGTCGCGATCTGCGTCAAGACCGCGCCGCGCGCGAAGTCCTGCATCCGCAAGACCAAGACCCGCAAGAACTCCGTCACGTTCCGCAAGCTCCGCCCGAACTCCGGCACCGACTTCTACTACCGCCTCACCTCCTACCGCGGGAAGCACAAGGCCTTCACGCGCTGGAAGAAGGCCAACCTGCGCGTCGGCAAGGGCACCGCCAACCGCGTCGTGGCCGGTCGCGGGCACTACCTGTCCTACAACTGGTCGCGCGTGCGGAATGCGTCCAGCTACCAGATCCAGCTCTCGACCCACTACAGGTTCCGCGGCAAGGTCGTCCACGCGAGCCGCCGCGGCACGGGCGCCAAGATCACCGGCCTCAACGGCGGCATGACCTACTTCGCCCGCGTCCGCGGTGTGAACGGCAAGGCCAAGGGCCCGTGGGGTCCCGCCACGCGGACGAAGCTGGCCGCCGTCCCGTCGCGGGTCACCGTCGCCACGTACAACCTGTGCGGCGAGGACAAGTGCCGCAGCGCCGACAGCGGCGACTGGTTCCTGCGCAACGTGCCGAAGTGGGCGGTGCGCAAGCCGCTGGCCGGCGCGGTGGTCCGGTCGGGGTCCCCCGACGTCGTCCTGACCCAGGAGTCGGCGACGAAGACCGCCTTCCACACGCAGCTGTCCGGCTTCCGCCGCGGCGCCTACAAGAGCGCCAAGACGATCTACTTCCGGTCGTCGCGGTTCACCGCTCTCGGCGGCGGCGGCCTCACGCTCGACTCCGGCACGGGCCGCTACGCCACCTGGAACCTCCTGCGCGACCGCAGGACCGGCACCGCGTTCATCGTCGCCAATGCCCACCTCGAGCCGCACAAGGGTGCGGCGCGCGACGAGCTGCGCAAGAAGCAGACCGCACGCCTGATCTCCAAGGTCAACGCCGTCAACCCGCACCGGCTGCCCGTGGTGTGGGGCGGCGACTTCAACTCCAACGAGTCGAACGCCAACCAGAGCAACTACCCCGGCGGCTACGACGCGCCCACGCAGCGCTTCGCGCGCCACGGGATCGTGAACTCGCTCGGCCTCGCGGGCTCGGTGCTCAACGCCGAGCTGAACAGCGCCAACGGCGGCGTCCCGGTGCCGAAGGCGAACGGTCACCACGTCGACGCGATCTTCGTCCCGACCTCGGGAATCACCGTCGAGTCGTGGTCGATGCCGGCGAACTTCATCCAGACCGAGACCGGTCGCGAGTACTCCAGGCCGTTCCCGTCCGATCACAATCCCGTCGTCGCGAAGCTGGTCGTCGCAACCCCGTAGGATTCCCACGTGGCCGGTCTTTTTCGCACGATGTGCCTGGTGGGCGCGGGCGTCGCGCTGACCGGTTTCGCCGGCTTGCTGGCCGCCACCACCGACTCCGAGGGCCACGGTCCGGTCGTCGAGATGGCGGGGCTCGAGAAGCCCTATCTCAAGGTCACCTCCGTCGACGTCGACCCGCGCGAAGTGTCGCTGGCCTGGACGGGCAACGGCAGCGAGTACCGGGTCAGCCTCGGCGACGACCTCACCAAGCCCACGCGCACGATCATCACCACGCAGCCGCAAGCCGTCCTGCCCGCGCCGAGGGCCGCCGACCCCAAGGGCCGGGTGAGCTACCGCGTCGAGGCCGTCGACGAAGGCACCACCGAGCTGGCGGTCGAGGGCACCGTCCACCTGCTGCCCGACGTTCCGGCCCGTCCCAAGGTCAAGGCCACGGCACCCGACGGCGCGGTGCTGAAGTGGAAGCGCGCCGCCTACGCCACCACCTATGACGTCGCGGTGTCCCGCACGAAGCGGGAGCTGCCGCAGAAGGTCCGGCGCCTGGCGAAGGGCGGCACGGCGTTCGCCACCACCTCGCTCAAGCCCGAGGAGACCTACTACGTGCGCGTCCGCGCCGTGGGCGAGGCCGGCGTCAGCGAGTTCGGCCCGCCGATCAAGGTCACCACTCCCCCCGAGGCGTCGGAGTTCACGATCGGCTCCTGGAACATCTGCGCCGAGGCGTGCTCGGGCTACGGCGGCCGCCGCGGCGGGCAGGCCGCCCAGGTGCACGCGTCCGAGGTCGACATCATGGCGGTGCAGGAGGCCGGCGGGAAGCGCGTCGGTCCCACCACGAACGCCGCCTTCAGCGGTGGACCCCGCGGACTCGTCATGGCCCAGGGCGGTGGCAACTCGCGCTACCTCTTCTACTCGCCCGAGAAGTTCGAGCAGCTCGCCGGCGGTCGCTGGTCGCTCGGCCACGGCCGCTGGGCCACGTGGGCGCGCCTGCAGGACAAGGAGACCGAGCGGCCGTTCATCGTCGTCAGCGTCCATCTGCTCAGCGGGCACAACAACACCGGCAAGCGCGCCGCCGAGATGCGCACGCTGATGAGCGGCCTGGCCTCGGTGAACCCCGAGGGCCACCCGGCCGTGCTGGCCGGCGACTTCAACTCCGGCACCCACCGCCGCGGCGACACCGTGGGCCCGATCGTGCGCTCCCACGGGTTCCGCGACTCCGTCGAGGTCGCCGACGAGACCGAGAACGCCCAGGTCAACACCGGGAGCCGCCGCGGCGACGCGGCGATCATGTCCGCTGACCACGTCGACCACATCTACGTGTCCGACCAGTGGGCCGTTCCCGCGTGGAAGCAATGGGCGAACCTGAACGGCACCACCTACGTCGGCACGTGGCTGTCCGACCACAACATGATCGGCGCCACCGTGGCCCTCGAGCGCGACGACGAGGAGCTCGTGAAGGAGCCCAGCGAGGTCGTCTCGGTGCCGACCGAGGTCGACGAGGACTCCGCGCCGGGCACGGTCAACTGACCCGCGATCGCGGTCTTTCCGGCAAAACGATGTGACGCATGTGACAGCAGGCCGTTAGGCTCTCGACCATGCGTCTTCGCCTGCTCGCCTGCACCGTGACCGCCGTCCTCGCCGCGGCCACTCTCGGCGCGCCCGCCGAAGCAGCCTCCAAGAAGCCCGGCACGGTCGGACTGGTGTCGGTCACCGGCGCCTCCACCTACGAGTCCGCGGGCAAGAAGTACGCCAAGGTCTCGATCAGCTGGCCGAAGGCGACCCGCGCCAAGAAGTACCAGGTCTTCGTCGCCGGCTCCCCCACCGGAGTCCTCAAGGCCAAGAAGGCCCGGGTCACCACCAAGTCCCGCAAGGCGACGATCACGAAGCTGCGCCGCAACCGCACCGTGTGGATCCAGGTGCGCGCGGTCAACGGCTCGAAGGCCGGCAACCGATCGGCCCGCATCGCCCGCGTGACTCCCGCCGCCTCGGCCAGCCTCAGCACCGTGAAGCACCCCGCCTACCGGCTGATGAGCTACAACGTGTGCTCGAACGCGTGCAGCCGGTGGAGCTCGCGCCTGCCGCTGGTGGTCAAGGAGGTGCAGCGGATCAAGCCCGACGTCCTGGCCGTCCAGGAGGCCAGCCAGTGGAAGGACGCGGCGATCCCGGGCTACACCGAGACCCTCGGCGGCAAGGACAACCGCATCTTCTACCGCACGGCCGCCTTCGAGCAGGTCACGCAGGAACTCTCGCCCACCCAGGAGTCGGCGGACTGCGAGACCGAGTGGGACCCCGTCGCCAAGGCGGACGTCCGTGTCGCGCCGTGCGTCCTCCCGGTCGACGGCGTCGCCCAGCCCGAGGGCAAGGACGCCCCCTGGTCGGTCCTGCGCCACAAGGCCAGTGGCCAGTCGGTCGTCTTCGTGGGCATCCACCTCAAGGTCGACGACGGCAAGTCCAACGCCGGCGTGCGCGCCGCGCAGACGACGAAGATCTTCACCGACCTCAACGACCATCTCGCGTGGTGGGGCAAGCGCCTGCACAACCTGCCGGTCGTGCTGATCGGCGATTTCAACACGAACCGCAGCCGCGCCGGGAACAGCCGGCTCGAGACCGTGATGCAGGCCAACGGCTTCTACGACGCCTACGAGCAGGCGCGCGAGGTGTCGCGCCAGCACTTCAACACCGCGAACCCGCGCTGGCTCACCAAGCCCGTGGTCGGCGTGACCTGGGGCGACCACGTGGACAAGGTGTGGGTGCGCCCGGGCCGCTCACGCGTGCTGCAGTGGGCGAACGCCGGCAAGATGTCCGGCGGCCGCTTCGTGGCCCCGCTGCCCTCGGACCACCACCCGCTGCTGGTGCGCGCCCAGGTCTCCTGACCCGCGCCCCGGACCTCAGCCCTTCTTGTGGCGGGGCTTCTTGTCCTTGCCGTCGGGCGTGCTGTCCTGCGCGTACGGCTTCCCCTCGCCCGCGGGCTTGGAGTACGGCTTCCCCGCGCCCTTGGTGTAGGGCTTCGACGACTTGCGCTCGCCGCCGGGGCGGCCGGTGTCGGGCTGGATGTCGATCTTCTTGCCCGAGATGCGCGTACTGGCCAGCTGGTCGAACACGGCGTCGGGCAGGTCGGCCGGCAGCTCGACGATCGTGTGCTCGATCCCGATCGTGATCTTGCCGAAGTCCGAGCGCTTCAGGCCGCCCTCGTTCGCGAGCGCGCCGACGACCATCGCGGGCCGGATCTTGTGGCGCTTGCCCACCGCGAGCCGGTAGGAGGCCATGCCGTCGGAGGTCGGGCGCGGCGTGCGCTCGGTGCGCTCGCGCGGGGCCCGCTTCTCCTGCGGCGGGTCGGGACGCAGGAAGAACTGCTTGTCGTCCTGGCTCATCACCGCGAGCGCGGACGCGATGTCGGTCATGTCGACGTCGTGCTCCTGCGCGTACTGCTCGACGAGGCTGCGGTAGACGCTGAACTGCGGATCGCCCATGGCGTTGGTGATCGAGCCGGCGAACCGGTCGGCGCGCCGGGCGTTGACCTCATCGGGCGTCGGCACCGGCATCTGCTCCACCGGCCGGCCCGAGACCCGCTCCAGGGACTCCAGCATCCGGCGCTCGCGCGGGGTGACGAAGACGATCGCTTCGCCCGAGCGGCCGGCGCGGCCCGTGCGGCCGATGCGGTGCACGTAGGCCTCGGGGTCGTGCGGGATGTCGTAGTTGACGACGTGCGTGATGCGGTCGACGTCGAGGCCGCGCGCGGCCACGTCGGTGGCCACGACGATGTCGATCGCGCCGCTCTTGAGCTGGCCGACGGTGCGCTCGCGCTGGGCCTGGGCGAGGTCGCCGTTGAGCGCGGCCACGGTGTAGCCGCGGCTGCGGAGCTTCTCGGCGAGCTCCTCCGTGGCGGACTTCGTCCGCACGAAGATCAGCATCGCGTCGCCCTGCTCGACCTCGAGCACTCGCGTCAGCGCGTCGAGCTTGTTGTGGTGCGAGACCGGCATCCAGCGCTGGCGCACGCTGGTGGTGCTGAGCTTCGCCTCGGGGGTCGAGATGTCCTGCGGGTCGTGCAGGTAGCGCTTCGCCAGCCGGCGGATGCCCGGGGGCATCGTCGCGGAGAACAGCGCGACCTGCTTGTACTCGGGAGTGTCGGCCAAGATGCGCTCGACGTCCTCGGCGAAGCCCATGTTGAGCATCTCGTCGGCCTCGTCCAGCACCAGCATCTCGAGGTGCGAGAGGTCGAGCGAGCCGCGGTCGAGGTGGTCGATCACACGACCCGGCGTGCCGACGACGACCTGCGCACCGCGCTTGAGGCCCTGCAGCTGGGCGCCGTAGCTCTGGCCGCCGTAGACCGGCAGGACCTTCAGGCCCGTGCCCGAGGAGTAGCTCTGGATCGCCTCGCTGACCTGCAGGGCCAGCTCGCGGGTGGGCGCCAGGACGAGCGCCTGGGTCCGCGGCGAACCGGGGTCGAGGCGCTGGACCATGGGCAGCGCGAACGCGGCGGTCTTGCCCGTGCCGGTCTGCGCCAGGCCCACGACGTCGCCGCCCTTGAGCAGCGCGGGGATCGCCTGCGCCTGGATCGGGCTCGGCGTCTCGTAGCCGAGGGCGCGCACGACGGCGACGAGCGAGTCGTCCAGGCCGAGGTCGTCGAAAGAGGTCTCTTCGGTCATCACAAGTTCAATCCGGCCCGCACGTGCAGGCCTGCGTCGGGGTCGACGATCGGCTCCTGCGCGGCGGCGACGCCGTCGGCGAGGAGCGTGGCGTCGACCGGGGTGTTCCGCTTGAGCAGCGCGAGCGCGATGGGCCCGAGTTCGTGGTGGTGCGCGGAGGTGCCGACCTGGCCGACGACCTTGTCGCCGAGGACGACGTCCGCGCCGTGTGCGGGCAGGTGGTTGACCGAGCCGTCGAGGTGCAGCAACGTCAGGCGCCGAGGCGGACGGCCCAGGTTGTAGACCCGCGCGACCGTCTCCTGGCCGCGGTAGCAGCCCTTGTCCAGGTGCACGGCCGAGCCGAGCAGGCCCACCTCGTTCGGGATCGTGCGCTCGTCGGTGTCGAGGCCGAAGCGGGGCCGTCCGGCGGCGATCCGCAGCGCCTCCCACGCGAGCATGCCCACGGGCGTGCCGGGCACGGCCGTGACATCGTCCACGAACTCGGTGACGAGGCCCTCGGCGTACCGCCCGATCACGAATCGGTCGTCGACCGCGGCCACCTCGACGCGCGACATGAAGCGCATCCGGTCGAGGAACTGGATCAGCGCCTCGCCCGCACCGGGCTCGGTGTGGGCCCAGAAGGTCTCCCCGTCGTCCACACCGCTGAAGTCGTGCTCGATGCGACCCTGGGGCGACAGGAGCAGGACGTCGGTCCAGCGACCCGCCGACAGTCCTTCGAGGTACTGCGTCGTGAGCGAGTGGAGCCACGTCAGTCGGTCGGGCCCCGTGACGCGAAGGACGTCGCGGTGGGAGAGGTCGACGAAGCCGTCGCCCGCCAGCAGCGTGCGCTGCTCGGCCGCGAACGTGGAGCCGTAGTGGGCCGCGACGGCGGCGTCGAGGCCACCGTCGCCCGCGACCGCGCCCGGGCGGTCCAGCAGCGGGCTACGCACGCTCGAGCTTTCCCCAGAGGTGGGACTGCATCGGCTGACCTTCGGCCGCCATGTCGTAGGCGTACATCAGCGCTCCCTCGACGAGTCCGTACATGCGCTGGCCTGCCGTGTACTCCTTGGCGGTGACGGTGCGGGCCACGACGTCGGTGGACAGGGTGATCCGGGCGCCGTCGGCCTCGCCGTACCAGATCTCGGCGTACCCGGTGGGGTGCGCGAGGATCATCTCGAGCTTGCCGTCCTGCGAGGGGCGCAGGAAGCCCGTCTCGAGGGCGCCGGGGCGGAGCCGCTCGCCGGCCTCGTCGGTGATCCAGGTGCGGCTGAAGTAGTGCAGGAAGGGCCGGCCGTCGTGGGCGAACACCACGTCCTGCTCGTAGCCGAAGGCCTCGATCGTGGGGTAGTCGCCGCGGCCGTTGCCGTGCCAGGTCCCGAGGAGCCATGCCACCGGCATCAAGTCGGGGTGCAGGTCGCTGGGAATCTCGAAGGCCATGGGTTCCATGCTATCGGCCGCCGGAGAAGGCGCCGCTACGCTCCTGCCATGCGTGCGGTGGTGCAGCGGGTGAGTCGGGCCGAAGTCCGCGTCGACGGCGAGGTCGTGGGCCACCTCGATGGGCCCGGGCTCGTGGTCCTGCTGGGTGTCACGCACGACGACACCGCCGCCGACGCGCAGCAGCTGGCCGCCAAGATCGCCCGGCTGCGCATCATGGCCGGCGAGCGATCCGTGGACGAGATCGGCGGGGGCGTCCTGGCCATCAGCCAGTTCACGCTCTACGCCGACACCCGCAAGGGCCGCCGCCCCTCGTGGGGCGGGGCGGCTCCCGGACCCGTGGCCGAGCCGCTCTACGACGCGTTCTGCGCCGCCACGGAGGACGCCGGCGTGCCCGTGGCCCGCGGCGTCTTCGGCGCCGACATGACGGTCGAGCTGGTCAATGACGGACCCGTGACGATCGTGCTGGATTCCTGAAAACTCCTCTCAGCAAGGGCCGTCATACTGGAAAGGTTGAAACGACGATGAGGAGTACGCGGTGACAGACGCACCCGATGCGGTCCGGCGACCCGGATCGCGTGCGTCGAACCGTCGATCCTTTCGCCAACGACATCCCGCCATCGTCTGGGCGGCCGTGCTGATCGTGCTGCTGCCGCTCGTGGGCGGCGCCACCTACGCCTGGAACCTCAAGCGCAAGCTCGACGACGTCGACACCGTGAGGCTGAACCAGAAGTCCGTCCCCGACCCCGACGAGGGCCGCGCCCTCAACATCCTGCTGCTGGGCTCGGACAAGGGTGAGGCGCAGGAGGGCCAGTCCAAGAAGACGACGATCTCGCAAGATGCCGCCTCGGGCGACTGGCCGGCGGGCAAGTACCGCAGCGACACCCTGATGGTGGTGCACATCCCCGCGGACCGGAAGAAGGTCTACCTCGTGTCGCTGCCCCGCGACTCGTTCGTCCCGATCTACGACGCCAAGGGCAAGACCGACCACTCCGAGAAGATCAACGCCGCGTTCAGCGTCGGCGGCCCGCTCGCGGCGATCAACACGGTGGAGAACCTCACCGGCCTGAAGATGGACCACCTGGCGATCATCGACTGGGAGGGCTTCAAGGACCTGTCCTCGGCCGTCGGCGGCGTCGAGGTGACGATCCCGCAGTCGTTCTACGACCCGAAGCAGAAGGTGCAGTGGGAGGCCGGCACCCAGACCCTCGAGGGCAAGAAGGCGCTGGCGTACGTCCGCACCCGCTACGGGCTCGCCGGCGGCGACTTCGACCGGATCAAGCGCCAGCAGAACTTCATGCGCTCGCTCATGGGCAAGATGCTCAGCTCCGGCGTCACCACCAGCCCGACGAAGCTCACCAAGACCGTCTCGGCACTGACGCAGAACCTCACGGTCGACGAGGGCTGGTCGGGCACGGCGATGGCCAAGCTCGCTCTCTCGCTGCGCGGCGTGCGCACCGACGACGTCACGTTCATGACCGCTCCGGTGCAGGGCACCCAGACCGACCCGACCTACGGCAGCGTCGTGGTCCTGCAGCCGGACAAGATGACCGAGCTCTTCACCGCCCTGGGCAAGGACGGCATGGCGGCGTACCTCGAGAAGTACCCGGACGACGTCCTGCCCGACGCCGAAGAGGTCTCCTGACCTAGGCGCGCCGCTGGTTCCACTCGATCGCCGGACACGTGTCCATCACCATGGCCAGCCCGGCGTCGATCGTGCGCTCGAAGGCGGCCTCGTCGATCACGCCCAACTGGAACCAGACGGCCTGCGCGCCGACCTCGACGGCCTGGTCGGCGAAGGGGCCGGCCTCCTCGGAGCGGCGGAACACGTTGACGACGTCGATCGGGAACGGCACGTCGGCCAGCGTCGCGTAGCCCTGCTCGCCGAGCACCACCGGCGCGTCGGGGTGGATGGGCACGATGCGCTTGCCACGGCGCTGGAGCAATTGTGCGATCGAGTACGCCGTGCGCGCGGTGTTGTTCGACAACCCCACGACGGCCCACGTGTCGAGGTCGTCGAGCATGAGGGAAACGGCGGCGGGATCCTGCCAGTCGGTCATGCTCCGACCGTAGCCTCGCCCGCCCATGCGCGCCGGTCGGATGGGCGGCCGGCCCGTCCGTATCCTGAACGCGTGACGACCGTCCTGACCTACGGAACCTTCGACCTCTTCCACATCGGCCACCTGCGCCTGCTGGAGCGCCTGTCCTCGATGGGCGACCGGCTGATCGTCGGGGTCTCCACCGACGACTTCAACGCCGGGAAGGGCAAGAGCACCGTGGTCCCCCACGCCGACCGCGCGGCCATCGTGGGCGCCATCAAGGGCGTCGACCTGGTCCTGCCGGAGGAGTCGTGGGAGCAGAAGCGCCGCGACATCGTCGAGCATGGCGTCGACGTGTTCGTCATGGGCGACGACTGGACGGGCAAGTTCGACGACCTGTCCGACCTGTGCCGCGTGGAGTACCTGCCGCGGACGAAGGGCATCTCCACCACCGGACTCAAGGAGATGCTGCGGGTGCTGGACCCTGCGCACATCGAGGAGATGCAGGACGCGCTCGGCGTGCTCTCACGCCTGCTCGACCACTACCGCGACCTCACCTGAGGGGCCGCGTCCCGGCAGCATCAGCCGGAAGGTCGTGTGCTCGACGTCGGCGAGCTCCAGGTAGCCGCCCATCGTGCTCGCGAGCTCGGCGGCGATCGTCAGCCCGAGACCGCCCACGTCGCCCTTCTTGCGGGTGGCGCCGCGGCTGAAGATCTCGTTCCCGAAGGCGCGGCGGCCCCGGTCGGCCACCACGATCTCCACGTAGGAGCCCGCGTCCTTGGCCTCGAGGGTGACCGGGCTGACGCCGTGGGTCGAGGCGTTCTCGATGAGCACGTCGAGGATCTGCACCACCGGACCGGGGACGACCCGCGCGAAGACCTGGCCCCGGTCGATCTGGTGCACCGTGTAGCCGTCCGGCGCGACCAAGGGCTTCCAGCGGGCGACCACGTCGCTCACCAGCTCGCCCAGATCGATGTCGGCGGCGTCGCCCAGCCGTTGACCACGGGCCAGGCCCAGCAGCTCGTCGATCGCGCTGCTCAGCCGGTCCAGCTCGGGCAGGTAGCGGTTGAGCTCGTCGGCGACCTCGGGCGGCGTCTGCGGCCACATCGAGAGGTCCTCCAGCTCGAGGCGCAGCGCCGTGATCGGCGTCCGCAGCTGGTGGGAGGCGTTGGCCGCGAACTCCCGCTCGCGGCGCACGAGCTCACCCAGCCGGGCGGAGCTCGTCCGCAGGGCGGCGCCGATCGCCTCGGCCTCGGGGATCGAGTAGTGCGGAGGATCCACGTCGAAGCGTCCGAGACCCAGCCGGTCGGCTGCCTCGGCGAGCTCGCCGAAGGGGCGTGACAGCCGCCGTGCCAGGAAGTAGCCGACCCCCGCCGCGACCACCGTGAGGCTCAGACCGATGAGGATGAGCGGCACCAGGGCGTCGGAGATGCGCTCGTCGAGCAGGTCGCGCGAGTGAACGAGGGTGAGCGTGCCGCCGTCGGCCAGATCGTGCGTCTCGACGATGTCTTCCGCGAGGTCAGGGGTGGGACCGGCGACGACGGGGGGTCCGGTGGCCGGCTCGTAGGTCAGCGTCTCGGCCTCGTTGAGGAAGCTGCCGAGGAACTCCGCATCGATCGGCGAGCCGTTCTGGCTGCGCTCGTCGATGACCGCCGCCAGCTGCACGGCGGCGCGCTCGACCTTGCGCTCCTCGTACGACGTCACGATGTCGGCGAGCATGTAGGCCCGGGGGATGCCGTAGAGCGCGAGCATGGCCACGGTCATGCCGACGAGGGTCGCGACGAGCCGTTCACGCACCGGGCTGGTCCTCCAGCCGGAAGCCGACGCCACGCACGTTGGTGATCTGCACCGGAGCCCCCACGTCCTCGAGCTTCTGGCGCAGACGGCCCACCGTGGCGTCGACCATCTTCGTCGAGCCGAACCAGTTCTCGTCCCAGACGTCGCTGGTGAGTCGCTCGCGCGTGACCACCGCGCCGCGCACCTCGTCGAGCAGGACCATCAC
This sequence comes from Aeromicrobium sp., assembly GCA_040514145.1. GTDB lineage: Bacteria > Actinomycetota > Actinomycetes > Propionibacteriales > Nocardioidaceae > Aeromicrobium. The sequence goes on along the minus strand of JBEVDF010000243.1, from coordinate 4,554 downwards.
GTCGAACTCCTTGGAGGTCACCGCCACCTCGGCGTCGTTCACCCAGATGCGGCGCGACGCCGGGTCGACGCGCAGGCCCGAGGCGGCCGACGTCGTGGCGGCGGGTGCGGCGAGCTCGATCGGTGCGCTGCGCCGCAGCAGGGCCCGGGCGCGGGCCAGCAGCTCGGCCAGGGCGAAGGGCTTGGCGAGGTAGTCGTCGGCACCCACGTCGAGGCCGACCACGCGGTCGAGCTCGCCGTCGCGCGCGGTCAAGATGATGATGCCGCCACCGAATCCGCTCTCACGGGCTCGGCGACAGACCTCGAGCCCGTCGATGTCGGGAAGGCCGAGGTCGAGCAGCACCAGGTCGACGCCGCCCGAGGCGATCCGATCGATCGCCGCCAGTCCCTCCGCGACCCGCTCGACGGTGTAGCCCTCTCGCTCGAGCGTGCGGACCAGGGGCGGGGCGATCTTGTCGTCGTCCTCGACGACGAGCACTTGGGTGGCCACGGTCACCGAGCATAGGGCCGGCGGGCCGGACGAGCGTGCTTTCGTCGCACGCGCCCGTCCTGCACCAGCAGCAAGGCGGCCGCTCCACTGAGGACCAACAGGGCGACGCGGACCACCGACAGCTCGGCGGCTCCCTCGCCGGGGATGCCCACCGTGAGGGCCAGCAGACTGCTGCCCACCGTGGCGGCCACGAGGGCCCACGCCGCGAGGTGCGACTCGAAGCAGTTGTGCAGCCACATCTTCACCGCGGCCGCCACCGCGATCGTGGCCATCACGGCCGCGAGCAGCACGAAGACGACCGAGTCGGCATCGACCATCCCGAACACGTAGAGCGCGCCGAGGGCCAGGCAGGCGGCCGCGGCCCAGCGGGAGGCGTTGGTGCGCAGTCGTCGCATCAGAAGTCCTTGTCGGCGGTGCCGGATTCGGTGACGTTGGCGGTGGAGCAGCGGCTGCCCGACATGTCGGTGGCGGCGTTGCTCGGGGTCCACACCATAGCGGCGGCGGTGGTGTTCGACCTGAGGTCACCCGCCTTGCCGGTGGCGAAGGTGCCCAGCTTCAGCGTCACGACCGTGCGCTCCAGGCCGTTGACCGTCGTCGTGCTGGCCGTCATCGTCGCGTTCAGGCTGACGGTGCGCAGCAGGCGGACGTAGTCGCCCTTGAGGTTGACCGATCCCAGGCCCAGCACCGTGCTGCCATGGAGGACGTCGAGCGTGTCGCCCTTGTTGCCGCGCATGAGCGCCGACACGTTGCCGTCGCGCAGTCGGACCTGCACCGTCGTGGCCGACCCGTTCCAGCCCGCCATCACCGAGGCCGGGTTGACCTGCGCGGTGTAGGTGAAGGTGATCGTGTCGTTCGCGCCCACCAGACCGGCGGTGCTGCCCGAGCCGTTCGCGGTCTGGACGTCGGCACCCGCCAGGGGGCTGTTGTCCACCGGCACCGTCTCCAGCGCGGAGATCGTGGTGCGGCCCGAGCCGTCGAGCAGGACGGCGCGCAGGTCGTAGACGGCGCTGGCGACCTTGGTGGTGTCCCACGAGCACGCGTAGGGCGACGTGGAGTCGGTGCACACGTCGGTCCACGTGGAGCCGCCGGTCGGGGCGTACTGGATCCGGACCGACGTGACGCCGGCGGTGGAGCTGGCGACGGCCGTGAGCGTGGCGGTGCGGCTCAGCAGGACGCCGGGGTCATCGAGCGAGACCGAGGAGACCGTGTTGTCGACGACCCGGTTCGCCACGGCGGCAGAGGTCGTCGTGTTGCCGGCCGCGTCGGTGGCGATCGCGCGGAAGGAGTAGGTGCCGTTCGCCAGCGCGGTGGTCGCGGTGCGGCACGACCACGGCTCGGCGTCGACCGTGCACAGCGACTTCCACGTGGAGGTGCCGGACAGCGCGTACTGGAACTCCACCGTGGCCACGCCCGAGTGGGCGTCGGTGGCCGTGGAGGCGAACGTGCGCGTGCCGCTCAGCGGGGTGCCCGGGTCGGTCATCGTGACGCTCGGGGCGACGTTGTCGACGGTCACGTCGGTGACGATGTCCGACGTCGTGGTGGTCGAGCCGGCGGTGAGCTGGGCGCGGAACTCGTAGTCGCCCGATGCGACGGACGCGGAGTTCCACGAGCAGGTGTACGGCGATGCGAGGTTCGAGCACGCGGTGGACCAGGTGGACGCGCCGACCAGGCGGTACTGGAGGCGGACGGTGTGGCTGAGCGTGCCGGTGTTGAAGGCGGAGGCGGAGAGCTGCACCGTGCCGCGGACCGTGTCGCCCGGATCGTTCATCACGACGAGCAGCTGGTTCGCCACGGCCGTGCGGACGGGGTCGGAGGTGGTCTCGTAGCCGGCGAGATCCGTCGCGCGGGCGCGCAGGTCGTAGCGGCCGTCCGCGAGCGCGGCGGTGCTCCAGGCGCAGGCGTAGGGGGCCGTCGCGTCGGTGCACATCACGGTCCATGCAGCCGATCCGGCGAGGCTGTACTCGATCGCGACGTCCTTGACTCCGAGGCCGGAGTCCGAGGCCTCGGCGGTGATCGTCGCGGTGCCCTGGACCGCGGTGCCCGGAGACGTCACGGCGACGGCGGGGGGCGTCCAGTCAGCGGCCGCGGTGACGGTGGCCGTGCCCTGCGTGGTGGAGGTGAAGCTGGCCGACGAGAAGCCCGGCGAGATGAAGACGGCCACGGCGAGCAGGGCCAGAACCGCCAGCAGGGTCAGGGGACGGCGCGCGTCGTTGCTGCGCATCGGTCCACCTGCCTTCTGGTTCCGGTTCATGTCATCAACGCTACGGAGCAGCGCTCCACGGGCGAGCCACACGAGATCCTCGGGAGTTCCACACTTCGCGGTGGGCGCGCAGACGGCTCAGGAGAGCGCGTGGTGGCCACCGACGGCCACGGGGAAGGCGCGGGGGCCGGCCTTCTTCGCCGGTGCGGCGGGGGCGGGCAGCGCCACGGGGGCCTCATCGCCCTCGGGGCGGCGCAGGGCGCGGCCGAGGTCGATCAGGGCCAGCAGCGCGATGAGCGCGGCCGGCATGCCGATGACGAGCATGCGGGTCTCGCGGTCGGCCAGGGCCATGAAGACGTACCCGACGTGCGGGACGGTCTGCTCGACGACCGGCTGGGTGCCCGAGGTCAGGCTGAACTGCCACGGATCGGGATCGGGGTTGGCGTCGCCCTGCGTCGTGAAGACGCGGGCGCCGGCCTCGCCGGGCTCGATCCGGGTGATGCGGTGCGTGACGAGCGTCGAGACGCCGCTGTCCGCCGGGGGGAGGTAGGTGATCACGTCGCCGACGGCGAGGTCGGCCACCGGCACGGGGCGCTCGAACGCGATCGAGCCCTTCTCGAAGGTGCCGGACATCGAGCCGCCCGTGATGACGTAGCGCTCGAAGCCCAGGAAGCTGGGGGCGATGTAGGCCACGCTGGCGACGGCGACGGCGACGAGGAGCAGCGTGGTGACGCCGCGCCCGAGCAGCCGGGCGGGGCGGGTGAGGTGCTTCATCGTGGGCTCCTTCGTCGGTCGATACGTGATGGTCGGTGTGCTCCGGGCTGGGTGGCAGGGCGCCCGAACGACGCCCTGCCGTCAACCCAGTTCCCCGGAGCGGGGCGTCACTGGTCGGTGGTGGTCCCATCCAGCTGGATGGCGTCCCACGTGTACGTGGCGGTCGCGGACTTGCCCTGCTGCGTGTTGGGCGCGGCCTGGTCGAGCGTGACCGTGAAGGTGTAGTCGTTCGCCTCGCCGGCGGCCCACGTGCCGAGCGTGTTCTTGGTGCCGTCGGCCAGGCCACCGAAGGTGCCGGTGTAGACGGTGGTGTTCTTCGTCGTGTTCTTGATGACGAGCTTGAGGTTCTCGCCGTCGAAGCCGTTGGTGGAGGAGGCCTCGGTCAGCGAGAAGTTCGCGGGCAGCGTGCCGGTGTTGGTCAGCTTCAGCGAGCCGTTGAGCGTGTCGCCGGGCTTGAGGTTGTCGAGGGCGAACACCGCCTTGCCGGCCTTGGAGTTGCTCTGCGTCAGGGTGCCGGAGGTAGCAGCGCTGATCGTGTTGCCCGAGGTCGAGCTGAAGGTCGCACCCGAGCCCACGGCGATGGCGCCGGCGGCCAGCAGCGTGGCGAGGGGGACGAGGACCTTCGCGGAACGGTTGGTGCGCATGTTCTTCTCCTGTGTTCGGTTGCCGGCCGCGCTCTGCGGCCTGACCGGGTTGACACGAAGAACGCTACGGAGGCCAGATCCACACGATCTCCACATGGAATCCACCTTCGATCCCCACTTCGGCACCGTTTCGCCACCGCTCGGAACGGACGTTCTGTGGACATGACGAAGGGCCCCGGGAGATCACTCCCAGGGCCCTTCGCGTGGTGGTGCTGTGTCAGATGGCGACGGCGACGTCCGCGACCGAGCCCTTGGCGGCGACGACCTGCGAGTCGACCACCTCGGCGCGCGGCGCGAGGGTGCGCAGTGTCCAGGTGCCCGGCGCGGCGAAGAACCGGAACTGGCCGGTCGCCGACGTGGGCACCTCGGCGGTGAACTCACCGTTGCGGTCGAGCAGGCGCACGTAGGCGTTGCCGACGGGCTGCTCGCCACGGAGCACGACGCCCT
>JBEVDF010000218.1:0-10633 GCA_040514145.1 Aeromicrobium sp. | reverse complement strand
GGCTCGACGCTGTAGTCAGTGACGCTCGAGTAGACCTGGTCGGCCGTCACGGTCGTTGCCTTCTCGTCGATCAGCGAACCGGGCACGTCGATCGTGCCCGTCTTGATCGGGGCAATGGTCTGGCGGTACTTGTAGACCTTCAGGCCCTTGACCTGGCCCTCACCGACGTACTTGGCGGGTGTCGCCTTGCGCAGCGTGCCGTCCCAGAACTGGTAGGTCTTCTTCTCCGAGCCGAACGGGAACTTGAAGTAGAGGCCCTTGAAGTCACCGGGGGCTACCTCCTTGCCGTCCGCGAGCGACTTGGTGTCCTCGTAGGACACGGACTGACCCGTGTTGCGGTCGAACGCCACGCGGTCCTGCGTCGCGCTGAGCGCGGTCTCGCCGCTGGCGAAGTCGAAGGTCGGCTTGTCGGTGCTGTCGTAGATGTCCCAGATCGCGACGTCCTGGCCGAGCGCCTTGCCGGCCTTCTTGCTCGCCTCGACGTCGCCGCGGACGGCCTTGACGTTCTTGAGCGGGCCCCTGGTGATCTTCAGGCCGGCGGCCGCGTCGAGGTACTCGGCGTCCGCGCCGGGTGCCGTCTGCGCCATGCTGGTCGTGTCCTGGTTCAGGGGTACGACCGCGAGCTGGTCGTACATGTAGAACTTCGACAAGGCGGCGAGCGCGATCAAGAACGCGCCGAGGAACAGTGCGACTGTCCCCAATTTCTTTCCCACTGTGGGCTCCCTCCACATAATGATTCACTGAGAACGTAGCAGTGACGGGGGTCACCGAGTGTCACGTCCGATGGATCGTGCGCTGAGCCTGTCGCGCCACCGTGCTGTGAGACGATCTCCGACGTGACTTCGCTGCTCGACGAGGGCACCGCGGTGGTGCACGCGGTGCGCCATGACCCCACCGCACGACGGCGCGCCCTCACCGCCGTGGCGATCACGCTCATCGCGGCGCAGCTCATCCTTCGCGCCTGGGCCGTCTGGGGCAGCTGGTTCTTCGGCGACGACTTTGTCTTCCTGGCCGATGTGGCCCGTGGCCGGGCCGATGCCGAGTGGTTCTTCCACCGCCACAATCTGCACTTCATGCCCGGGTCGTTCGCGCTGGTCGTCCCGGTCGCCGCGGCGGGCGTCTACGCGTGGCACGTGGCGGCAGCGGAGATGATCGTGTTCCAGGCGGCCGCGAGCCTGGCCTGCTGGTGGATGCTCCGCACGCTCTTCGGCAACAGGGCCATGATCCTCGTGCCGCTGACGATCTACCTGTTCTCCGCCGTGACGATCCCATCCCTGATGTGGTGGGCCGCCGGGGTCAATTCCATCGCGGTCCAGCCCTTCATGTTCGGGGCGATCGGCCTGCACGTCCTGATGCTGCGGACCGGCCAGCGCCGCTTCGCGCTGGGCGCGGCGCTGTGCGTGCTGCTCGCGCTCCTCTTCTACGTCAAGGCGCTCCTGATCGCGCCCGTGCTTGCGGTCCTCACGGTGTGCTACGCGGCGCGGGGCCCCCTGCCGCAACGGATCTGGTCGCTGCTGGTGCGCTTCCGTCTCGCCTGGACCCTCTACGCCCTGTCCGGTGTCGCCTATCTGATCGCCTACTTCACCCTGCCCGCCGAATCGTCGCCTGCCGGAAAGGTGGACTACGTCGACCTGGCCGACACGTTCGTCGTGAAGAATCTGTCGACGGCCCTGTTCGGGGGCCCGTGGAGCTGGCTGGAGATCGGCGGCGAGGCCGGACCACGTCAGCTCGCCGACCCCCCACAGATCGCCTGGATCATCTGCCTGCTCGCCCTCGGCGGCGCCGTCGTCCTGCTCGTCGCCCACTACAAGGGCGCGCTGCAACCCCTGTGGTTCGTCGTGCCCTACGTGCTCGTCACGGCTGGTCTGCTCGGCTACGGTCGCGCGGGGGTCTTCAAGATCACCTCTGCCGAGATCCGCTACTGGGCAGACTTCATGCCTGTCCTGACACTGGCGGCTGCCCTGTCGCTGATGCCGTTGCGCGGCCTGCCCGTCGTCCTGGTCCGCCGTCCCGTCTCGCTCATGAGTCGACGCGTGGCGCACCGCATCCTGGCCGGCTACCTGGTGGTCTTCGTGGCCGGCTCGATCGCGTCAACCCTCGGCTACGTCAAACCCTGGCACCAGGACTTCGATGCTCGGCGATATCTGACGACGGCACAGCAGGATCTCGAGTCCCGGTCGGCTCCTGTCCCGCTGGCCGACCAGGCGGTGCCCGGTCCGGTCATGCCCGCCCTCTTCGACCCGTACAACCTTCCGCGCCTGCTCCTGTCCCCGCTCGCCACACGGTTCACGACTCCTGACGTGGCGACCGACATGCAGGTGCTGGACGACAACGGCTCGATCAAGCCGGGATTTGCCGCACCCGACTTCACCGTCGCGTCCCGCCGGCTGGCTCGGTGCCTGCAGGGCGGCGCCGAGCCCCAGCACATAGCTTTCGGATCGGCGACCTACGACTTCCCGTTCTGGCTGTCGATGTCCTATCGGTCCGACACCAGCACCGAGATCGGACTCGTCGTGGGGAAGAAACACTATGACGCTCGCCTCGAGGCCGGCACGCACACGCTCAGCCTTCGCACGGAAGGCAGCAACGATCGCATCGTGTTCGACCTGCCGTCGGGGGCACGCCTGTGCGTCAACACACTCAACATCGGAACCTGGATGGAACCACGATGACGACCGCACGACGCGACTTCCCCCAGCTGGACGCGATGCGCGCTGTGGCGTCCATCGCCGTCGTGGCAACGCACGCCGGCTTCTGGTCGGGCTACTACACGACCGGCCGGTTCGGCGTCGCCGTGCAGCGGCTCGAGGTCGGCGTCGCGATCTTCTTCGTGCTGTCGGGGTTCTTGCTGAGCCGGTCCTACCTCGTCTCGGCCCACGACCGCGTGCCCCACGAGGCCGCCAGACGCTACTTCAGCAAGCGCGTGCTCCGGATCTTCCCGGTGTACGTCGTCAGTGTCGTCGCGGCGCTGGCGCTGATCGAGGAGAACCGATCCATGGGCCTGGGTCGATGGATCCAGAACCTGCTCCTGGTGGACCTCTACCGGGAGGATCAGCTCCCGCAGGGGCTCACCCAGATGTGGAGCCTCACCGTCGAGGTCGCGTTCTACCTGATCCTCCCCCTGCTCGGCGCCTTCTTCGTCCGTGTGCTGTGCCGGCGGCGATGGCGTCCGGTACGGCTTCTCGCCTTCCTGCTCCTCGTGATGGTGGGGAGCCTCGCCTGGGTCCTGGTCACCCACACCGTCGACGCCTCGTGGGCCGGCCACGCCGCGCGCTGGCTTCCCGCGTACGGCAGCTGGTTCGCGCTCGGCATCGGCCTCGCGGTGCTGACGGTCGACTCCTCGTCGCCCGGTCGCCTGACCGGCGCGCTGATCGCCGCGGGCCGTGACCGGACCTCGTGCTGGGTGGCCGCCGCCGCGATCTTCGCGATCGTCTCGACCCCCCTCGGCGGGTCGCCGCTGCTCATCGCGCCGACGCCGACCCAGGCCGTGATGCGCCACGTCTGCTACGCACTCGTCGCGGTGCTCGCGGTCGCGCCGTGCGTCCTCGGCAGCGACGACTCCCCCGTGGCACGAGTGCTGGCCCTGCCGCCCTTGAGGCACCTCGGTCACATCTCGTACGCGATCTTCTGCTGCCACGTCACGGTCCTCGCGGTGGGGGTGCCCGCGATGGGGTTCACCGTCTTCGACACGTCGTTCCCACTGCTGTTCGTCATCATCTTGGCGATCAGCATCGTGGTGGCCGAGGCGCTCTACCGCGTCGTCGAGAGACCGTTCATGTCGCTCGCACCCGGCCGCCGCCGCCAGACGACACCGACGACGACTCCCAGCGAGAGCGCTGCACACAGCTGAGGGAAGCGCCACGGGATGACCGGCACGTCGCCCCCGGCGATGGCCCACCACGCGTAGCACCCGACGGCCGGCAGGAGCGTCGCCGCGACCCACCACGCCGCGGGCTCGCGACGCGTGGCCACCTTCGACCCGATCGCCGCGCCGATCAGCGCAACGGCCACGCCCGCGGTCCCGGCCACGAGCCCCAGGAGCGCGAACATCCCGAGGAAGCCCCCGATGCTCAGGTCACGCGGCTGCTGGGCGTCCGCGACGTGACGCGGACGACGACCGCGCACGAGCACGATCCCGATCAGGGCGAGAGCCGTCACGGCACCCAGGATCAGCGCCGCACGATATGCCGTGTTGGCGGTGAAGGTCTCCTCCACCTCCGTGGACCCTGTCGCCGGCAGGCGCCAGCCGCGTTGCCACCCGTTGACCGTGACCGGCACGGCGGCCCGTCCATCGGCCACGCCGGTCCAACCGAGGTTCGCGTTCTGGGCACGTGTCACCAGATTCCCGGCGCCGGTCCCGTGGCCCGAGGAGCCGCGAGCGGTCATGACGACGCGGCCCGCTCCGTACAGGTCCGAGGCGTTCACCGTGACTCTGTTGAGCCCCTTGGCCATCGTGAGGGGGACGTCGTCGCACAAGCGGGCAGTGCCCGGCTCCGAGCCGGCGAAGGCCGCGAGCGAGGTCCGCACGGCCGTCCGGTGGGTCTCGCCGTTGATGCGGACCGACGGCCCCGACCCGCACGGCAGGACGATCATGTCGCGGGAGAGTCGTGGCTGCTTCGCGGGCTCGCCGTCGAAGGTGAGCTCGGAGACCCCGACCGGCAGGACGCTGGGGAAGCCGTCGACGCCGAAGTCCCGCGCCTCGCCGTTCGTCTTCAGGTGCACCGCGACGTGATCGGCGCGCACCGAGGCGAAGCGTCCCTTGCCGTCCTTCAGCTTCACCTGTCGCAACGTGCCGTCGTCGAGCTCGAGCGTCACGGCCGACACGCTGGAGGCCGGCAGCCCGGCGAGCGTGCTGACGTCGATGCTCGAGATCGTCCGGGCCTCGTTCCACCGCACGTCGAGGGTGGGGTCGGTGTCGCCGAACGCGGAGATCCATCCCGTCCGGGGGTCGCCGTCCGCGACCCGGGCCACGCTGTTTCGGACGTCCGCGGCGAGGCTCGAGCTCGCGGAGACGATCTGCGGCAGACCGTCCTGGAGCAGGGCGTCGGCGCCCGCGCCCGCCAGGGGGGCGGTCACGACCCTGAGGTCGTAGTCCGAGGTCGTGGGCATCGGGAGGATGCGATCGATCGTGACCGCGTCCTCGCTCTGCGTGCCCACGCCGGCTCGACACCGGTCGAGCTGCTGGACTGTCACGCACGACGGGCTGCCGCCTTCGTCGACTCCGAGGACGACTCGGTCGACCCTTCCCCAGGCCTTCGGCGTCGAGGGCATCGCGAGTGGTCGGGAGAGGGACAATGCCTGCGAGGACACGCTGGCGATCGCGAGACGGCGCGAGCCCTGACGGTCACCTTCGATGTGGAGCTCGCCCACCCGGCCGACGTCGACCAGGACCGGATCTCGTCCCACGGCAGTACGCCGGACCGTGCCATCCTCGGTCGAGATGCGCAGCTCCACCTTCTCGCCTGGCGCCGCGTCCGCGACGATGCGCACGCCACCGACGTCACGCACCTTCGCGAGCCCGAGGCGCAGCCAGCCGGTGTCGGAGCCGGCGACCCACGACGTGCGTGGATCGCCGTCGAACGCTGACCACACGTGAGAGCCGGGGTCGACGGACCCGAGGCTGTCGGCGCCCGAGCTGGAGCTGGAGGCCTCCAGCGAGACGGCGCCACGCAGGACCGGCGTGCTCAGCCACCCCTCGTCCCGCGGCTGCAGGTAGTCGTGCAGGCGACGCTTGAGCGCGTACGGCTCGTCGACCGCGAGCGACGCCGAGCGCAGGGAGTCGACCCTTCCGAACGAGGCCTCCTGACGACGCAGCCCGTCGGTCACGAACAGGTCCCCGGCCGGAGGCTCGTCCTGGTCCTGCGCCAGGACGACGGAGCGGCCGTGGAGCACACCGAGCTCGTCGAGGACCGTCGTCCCCTCGGCCGAGCCCACGACCGTCGGTGTCGTCTCCAGCGTCTGGACCGTGGATGGCGGCGCGGGGTCGTCGACGGCCCAGATCTCGATCGCCTGGTGTGCCGACTGCCACCCGCCGGCGGAGAACGAGCGCTCGCTGTCGAGGTCGATCATGGGCTCGCCGCCCAGCGTCGGACCGAATCCCGCCACCTTGCTCAGACCGGGCGTGTTCCGCAGGGTTGCGTAGACCGGCTCGGTCCGCCCGTCGGCGACCCCGGGCTCCAGGTCGTTGCGGACGACGAGCTGACCCACCCCAGCTCGACGCAGGCTGGTCGGGAGGCCTGCCGAGCCCCGTCCCTGGTTGAGCGCCGACGTGATCGAGTCGAGGTAGCGGATCGTGCCGGTGGGCGTCAGGGGGATGCTGTTGCGGACTGCCCACGGGGATCGCGCGATGGGCTGCATGAGCTCGTCGCCGGTGCTGCCCCACAGGTAGTCACCGAACCCGGACGAGGGGACCATCAACGAGGTGCCGACCCCGGCACGCGCGAGGTAGTCGGCGGTGTCCTGCCAGTAGGTCGGCGTCACCTCGAACGAGCGACGGTTCGCGAGCTCACCCGTCCACGCGGGAGCGGTCGCGCCGACCAGGGCGGCAGCCACCAGCACCGCGGCCCCGGCCCGCCGCACCACGTCGCGACGTTCCGCCTGCGCGCCGCGCCTCACGGCGGCGTCGAGGGCGTACGCGGCACCCAGCACCAGCGGGATCCGCACCACGACGTCGAACTTGTGGGTGTTGCGCAGGGGTGCGAGCGCACCGTCCAGCAGCTCCTGGGCGGACCCGGACCACCAGCCTGCCACCGAGCCGGTGTGACCGATCGTGACCAGGGCGAGCCCGCTCAGGACGCTCCACAGGAGGAATCGGCGGTGCGTCGCCGGTGCCAGCGTGATACCCACGACCCCGAGGACCATGAGGACACCGGTGTTGAGGATGACGGCGGCATTCGTGATGAGCTCCCGGCCCGCCACCGCCCCCGAGGAGATGTACGGCACCCAGTTGGACGTGCCACGCAACGCGTCCACCAAGGTCGCGGCGGAGGTCGTGACCGAGGAGCTCTCGATGAAGTCGAGGAACGGCGGGCTCACCGAGCCCAGGAGGAACAGCGGCGCGAGCCACCAGAACGTGCCGAGCAGGATCAGCGGCGGCCACCAGATCATGAGTGCGCGTCTCCGCGGACCCCGAGGCGCGGTCAGCAGCCAGATCGCACCGAGCGGGATGACGGCGAAGGTGGCGACCGCGTTGACGCCGCCGACCGCCGCCACGGCGAGCGCGCTGAGCGCTGCTTGTCGCCGGGGCCTGCCCCGCCGCAGCCCCAGGACCAGGGGAACGAGCACCCACGGCGCCACCGCGGACGGCCACACCTCGATCGAGCTGGGTCCGATGACCGAGAGGATCCGGGGCGACAGCGCGAACAGCAGGCCGGCGAAGATCTGCACCCCGAGCGAGGAGATCCCCAGGGCCTGGCACAGGGCCACCATCCCGAGGAACGCGACGCACAGCAGCATCGCCCACCACAGTCGCTGCACGACCCACGGGGACACGTCGGCGGCGTGGCCCAGCCAGAAGAACGGTCCCATCGGGAAGAGGTATCCGTACGCCTGGTTCTGCACCTGGCCGAAGAAGCCGTCGGCGTCCCACAGGTCCAGCGAACGAGCCAGGAACCCACTCGGGTTGATGACCAGGTCCAGCTTGGTGTCAGCGACGATCCGCCCGGGCTGCTGGACCAGCGCAAGCGCGGCAAGGACCAGACATGTTGCGGCAAGGCGGAAGCGTCGACGTACGCCGCTCACGTCTTCCTCAGGACGATCGCGAGGTTCCACGTCACGATCTCCCGCAGCACCGGGACCCGCAGGACCCACCACGACCATCGGGGCAGGTAGCGCGGGATGACGGCCACGACCTCGGCGCCGGTCTGCTTCTTCGCCCACGCCAGGCCCGCGCCGGCGGTCACCGCGAACAGCGACGTCCCGAACACGTTCTTGGGCGGGTGCCCGTGCTTCTTCTCGTACCTGCGCGCGGCACGGTGGCCGCCGAGGAAGTGCCACGGCGCAGTCTCGTGACCGCCCCAGGGGCCGAACCACAGCGTGTAGGAGATGAAGACCAGTCCCCCGGGCTCGGTGACCCGCACCATCTCGTCGGCCATCGTCCATGGCTCGCTGACGTGCTCGAGGACGTTCGACGAATAGGTGGCACCGAAGCTGTCGTCCTGGAACGGCAGCTGCATGCCGCTGCCCAGGACAGTGCCGGGCATCGGCTCACCCAGCCCCGAGAGCTCGCCGAGGTCCGCGTCGAGGGCCGTGTAGGTCGCCCCGGCCGCACGGAACGCGTCGGCGAAGTAGCCGGGGCCGCCGCCGACGTCGAGCGTCCAGCGGCCGTCGAGGTCGGCGTACGTGCTGATCTGGTCGACCGAGTCACTCGCCAACGTCCCGTAGAAGCGGTCGGGATCGGTCTGCTCGACACGAAAGGCCCGGAACAACCGCCAGGATCGTCGCAGAGTCGGACGGAAGGACAGGTCGGGCACCCGGAAAGGATACGGGAGCAGTGGACCACCCCCACTGATAGCATCAGGTTGTCGTGTTGAGGGACACGACACCGTCACGTTGAGGGACGTGTCGCGAGGGAGCTGCCGGGTTCGCCCGGCTCAAAGGGAGGGACCGGCACCCGCCGGTCGAGCCATGGACATACTTTTCTGCAACTGGCGGGACACTCAGAACCCGGAGGGCGGCGGCTCCGAGCGCTACGTCGAGAACATGGCGCGTGGCCTGGTCGAGCGTGGTCACCGTGTCACCATCGCGTGCGCCGCGCACGACAGTGCGCCCCGCACCGAGGTCGTCGACGGCGTCCGCTTCGTGCGCCGCGGCACCAAGATGGACATCTACCTCCGCACGTTCCTGGCGCTGCTGCTGGGGCGCTACGGCAAGGTCGACGTCGTCGTCGACGTGCAGAACGGCCTTCCGTTCTTCACCAGGCTCGCGACTCGCAAGCCCGTCGTGGTGCTGGTGCACCACGTGCACCGCGAGCAGTGGCCCGTCGTCTACCCCGGCTTGATCGGGCGCGTCGGCTGGTGGATCGAGAGCCGCCTGTCACCGCGGCTCTACGCCCGCAGCAAGTACGTCGCGGTGTCGCAGGCGACCCGGCTCGAGCTCATCGACCTCGGTGTCGACCGTGATCGCATCACGGTGATCCACAACGGCAACGACCTGGCCCCGTCCGTCGAGGGCACCCGCTCCCCCGCGCCGCGCATCTGCGTCCTGGGTCGTCTCGTCCCGCACAAGCAGGTAGAGCACGCGGTGGACGCCATCGCTGACCTGGTGACCGACCATCCCGACGCGACGCTCGACATCGTCGGTGCGGGCTGGTGGGAGGACGAGCTGCGCGCCTACGTCCGCAGCCGCGGCGTCGAGGACAACGTGGTCTTCCACGGGTTCGTGGACGACACGGCCAAGCACGAGATCCTGTGCCGGGCGTGGGTCATGGCGCTTCCCTCGATCAAGGAGGGCTGGGGCCTGGTGATCGGCGAGGCCGGTAGCCACGGCGTGCCGACCGTGGCCTACAGCACGGCCGGCGGCACGACCGAGTCGATCGACCACAAGAGCTCGGGTGTCCTGGTCGACACGCCGGAGGAGTTCACCAGCGCGATCCGTGAGCTCGTCGAGGACGAGGAGTGGCGTGCCTTCCTCGGGCAGGGTGCGCTCGAGAAGTCACAGACGTTCTCCTGGTCCGCGTCCCAGGCCGACTTCGACGCGGTCGTGGGCTCGGTCCACCCGTCGTAGCAGGCAGCAGCAGCCGGTCGGACCGTCCCGGAGCCGACACCTCCGGGACGGACAAGAAGAGCGGACCCCGTGGGGTCCGCCCTTCTGACGTGTCTGGTGCCGGTGGTCAGCCGTTCGAGCCGTAGCTCACGGAGCTGCTGGTGCTGATCGGTTTCTCCGCCGCACTCTGCTGCGACTGGACAACTCCGACAACCGTGGCGCCCGCAAGACCGAGTCCCGCGACGAAAGCGATGATTCCGCCAGTAAGTGTTCCCACAATTAAGCCTCCCTCAAGACAGCCCAAAGCGTAGCAGGCCAAGGGGGTCAACGCCGGGTCAAGCGCACCGTCCCGTTGCCGAACCCCTGTCCGACTACCCTGATGGCCATCATGCCCACCAGCACTCGTACCCCGACGAGCACCGCCGCAGCGATCCTGCGGTCGGCTCGTCCCCGTCAATGGGGCAAGAATCTGCTGGTGATCGCTGCGCCGCTGTCGGGCGGCGTGATCGACGAGCCACATGTGATCCCACGAGTCCTGGCGGCATTCGTCTCGTTCACCCTCGCGGCGTCGGCGGTCTATCTGTTCAACGACGTGAGGGACGCGGAGGCGGACCGTCGTCATCCGGCCAAGCGCACCCGGCCCGTGGCCTCCGGAGCGCTGAGCTCGGCGCTCGCGACATCCGCCGCCGCCGCGCTGGCCGCGTCGTCGATGGGGATCGCTCTCGCCGTCGGCGTCGAACTTGCGCTGACGATGGCCGTCTACCTCGCCGTGCAGGTGCTCTACGCGATGTGGCTGAAGCACCAACCCGTCCTCGACCTGGCGATCGTCTCGGCCGGCTTCCTGCTGCGGGCCATCGCTGGGGGCGTGGCGACCGGTGTCGAGCTGTCCCAGTGGTTCCTGTTGGTCGCGTCGTTCGGCTCCCTGTTCATG
>JBEVDF010000157.1:0-4711 GCA_040514145.1 Aeromicrobium sp. | reverse complement strand
GGTTCCTGCTGGAGCATGCCGACCGACGCGTTCGGGTCGCGGACGATGTCGCCGTTGTTGGGCTGGTCGAGGCCGGCCATCAGCTTGAGCAGGGTGGACTTGCCCATGCCGTTGGGGCCCACGACACCGATCTTCGCCCCGTGCAGGAACGAGAGGGTGACGTTGTCGAGGACGACCTTGTCGCCGTGGGCCTTGCGGACGTTGCGCAGAGAGAGAACGTAGTCAGCCATGATGTCCCCCAGCCTAGCGAGAACACCGGCACCCCGGCCGACCGGCAGCGGTCAGCGACCGGCGGTGGCCAGGCCGTTGCGCCAGCGCTCGTACCGGTCGAGTTCGCTGCGCAGCCGCGCGACGACGATGCGCTCGGTGGTGCGGTTGATCGCCTCGGTGAGCGACTTCTCGGCCCGTGCGCCGGCCCGGCGCGCGCCGACTCCGCCCAGCCAGCGCGAGACCAGCGTGAGGATCACCCCGAACAGCAGACCGCCCGCGACCAGCAGCATGGGCAGGCTCAGGCCCAGCGGGCGCGGTGCGCCCTCCCACGGATCCGGCTCCACGAGGCCGAAGATCGAGGCCACGGCCCAGCCCGCTCCCGCGATGACCGCGAGGAAGGTGAACCACTGCAGGGCACCGACGGCGGTCCACCACAGGGGCTGGCGCTTGATGCCGAGGTCGACGCCGGCGACGGCCTCGTCGAGCTCGTCGATCACGTCGCGGGCGCTCTCGCCCACGATCGCGTCGATCACGGAGGCGCGCCACGGGCGCGACATGCCCTCGGTGGCGACCTCGGTGGCCTCACGCAGGGCGAGGTCGGCGCGGGCGCGCTGCACCGACGGCGAGATCGACATGGTGTCGGCGACCGCGTCGCGCGCCGACCGGCCGAAGCCGAGCTCGCGCAGCGGGTCGTGGCGCAGCCGGCCCACCCAGCCGATCAGCGGCCAGTCGGTGGCGACGACGGCGCGACGGGCCATCGAGTCCTCCACGGCGTCGGCGATCTGCGGCACGCCGGCGCACGCGACGAACGTCTCCACGAGGGCGTCGCGGGTCGGGCGGTCGAGGCCGGGCACCGGCTCGACTCCCCCGACCTCGGCCAACCGCCGGGCCTCGTGTCGGACGTCGCCGACGAGGCGCGCCTGCGAGGCGCGCTTGGACTTGATGCGTCGGCCGATCTCGGCGCGCAGCTCCGGAAGCCCGGTGCCCGTGGTGGCGCTGGTGGCGATGACCGGGACGCCGGCGAAGCCCTCGCGCTCGAGGATGTGCTCGAGGTCGTTGACGGCGATCTTCAGGTCGGTGTCGCTCAGCCGGTCGGCCTGGTTCAGCACGACCACCGAGGAGTCGGCGTGCGTGGACAGCGGCCGCAGGTAGCGGGCGTGGATCGCGTCGTCGGCGTACTTCTGGGGGTCGAGGACCCACACGAACAGATCGGCGTAGCGCGCGACGTGGTCGACGACCTCCTGGTTGGCGGTGACGACCGAGTCGTGGTCGGGCAGGTCGAGCAGCACGAGACCCTCGAAGGCGTCGTCGCGCGGGGCGTCGAGCACGCTGCGACGGGCGATCTGGTCGCGGCGGGCGACGCCGATCCAGTCGAGCAGCTCGGTGGCGCCGGCCGGTCCCCAGGCGCACGCCAGCGGCGTGGAGGTGGTGGGCCGCAGGTAGCCGACCTCGGCCAGCTCGAGCCCGGCGAGGCGGTTGAACAGCGACGACTTGCCCGAGCCCGTGGAGCCCGCGAGCACCACGACCGTGTGCTGGGTCGACAGGTCGAGGCGCTCCTGCGCGTGGGAGAAGGCGGCCTCGGCCGGACCTGCGATGTCGGGGTCGATCACGTCTCCGGCGGCCTCGATGGCCGACTTCAACGCGACGACGCGCTCGTCGAGTGCGCTCATCGCGCCACCACCTCAGGACGCTGACGCTCGCTCATCGGCTTCTCCTCCCGCGGGGAACGTCGACCGAGGCGATGGCCGACTCGAGCGCCCAGTGCGAGGCCTCCAGGGCCACCGGGTCGGGCAGCAGGTCGAGGTAGCGCTCGGCCTCGGACTCCAACAGGTCCTCCAGTCGACGGGAGAGGTCACGGCCGGCCTGCTCGGCCAGGTCGCGGACCGCCTGGTCACCGAAGACGGCGTTGAGCACGGCCTGCCCGGCCGCGGCCGTGCCGCCCGCGATCCCGATCTCGGCGCCGGTGAGACCGGCGGTGCCCGCGAAGACCACGACCATCAGCGTGACGCCCATGGCGTTGACCCCGAGCGACAGCGCGCGAGCCTTGGACTTCTTGTCGGCGCCCTGCTCGGCGACGAGCTCGAACACGGCCTCGCGCCACTCGCGGGCGATGCGCTCGGCGCGGACCCGGACGTCGCGCGACGCCCGGTCGAGCCCGCGGCGACTGTCCAGCAGCACGTGTCCGGCCTCGGACGAGTCCCAGGCCCGCGCCACCTCCTCGGCCGCACGCTCGGCGCGGTCGAGGATCAACAGGTGCAGGCCCGAGACCGCGGCCTCCTCGACCTCCTCGGGCGTGGTGGGCTTGCGGCGGAACAGCTTGTCGCGCCACGTGCCGACGGTGCGCTCGAGCTTGCGGAAGATCTCGCCGGAGCCGACGAAGTCCTGCCAGCGCGCCAGCACCTCGCCGCGCAGCATCGTGCCGTCGGTGGCGGCGGTCATGAGGTCGGCGTGCGCGGCCAGGTAGACCGACTCGACGTCCTTGCGCAGCTGCTCGGCGGCATCGACCTGGCGCGTCAGGGCCGACTCGAGCAGGCGCGACGACTCGATGTCGTGCACGATCGCGCCCTGGAGAGTCTTCAGGACGATGTCGCGACGCTGGGCCTCGTCGTCGGCGAGGCTCCGAAGCCAGCCGATGACTGGCTCGACCTCCCCGGCCGGCAGGACACCCTCGGCGTCGGGCGTGGACTCGGGCACCGAGAACAGCGCCACGTCGGACAGGCCGCGCTCGCTCAGCATCCGAGCCAGGTGGCGACGCACCTCGACGAGGGCCTCCGGCGACGTGCGGTCCAGCACCACCGCGATCGAGGCGTTCCGCTCGGCGGCCCGGCGCAGGTAGTCCCACGGCACCTGGTCGGCGTAGCGCGCGGCCGACGTGACGAACAGCCACAGGTCGGCGGCACCGAGCAGCTGCTCGGCCATGTCGCGGTTGGTCTCGTCGATCGAGTCGAAGTCGGGGGCGTCGAGCACGGCGACGCCGGGCCACAGCGTGGAGCTCGCGATCTGGCGGATCGTGTTGGCGCGACGGGAGTTGGAGCCCGTGCGGACGACCTCGGGCAGGATGCGGCCCGACCGGAACCACTCGGTGTCGGCGGGGTGATGGACCAGCACCGGGGTGCGCGTGGTGGGGCGCAGGACACCCGTGGCGGAGACGCGGCGGCCGACGATCGAGTTGACCAGAGTGGACTTGCCAGCACCGGTGGAGCCGCCCACGACGACCAGCAACGGCGCGCCGATGTGCTCGAGCCTGGGCACGACATAGTCGCCGAGTTGCTCGGCGATCTCTCGCTGCAGTGCCCGGTCGCGTTCCACGCCGGGGACTTCGAGTTCCAAGGGCATGGAGACAACAGCCGACGCCAGCGCCGACAGGCCCTGGAGCAAACCGTTCTCGACCATGGCCTCGCGCTGGGGAATTGCGGTCGGCTCAGTCATTTCAGATCACTACGAATGGTAGTCGAGTCGGCGCCCGCGGGCGTCCCATTCGACACTTGCGACACAGATCAGGAGACGTCGAGCGAACGCGCCTCGTCGACCAGCATGACCGGGACGTCGCGGCGGACCGGGTACGCGAGGGCGCATCCGTTGCACACGAGCTCGTCGGCATCGGCGTCCACGAAGAGGCCGGAGCGGCATTGCGGGCACACCAAGATCTCGACGAGGGCTGGATCGAGGTTCACGGAACCACCGTAGCGGAGTCGTCACGCACCAAGCGCAGTACGGGCGAGCGCTCATCGGGGCTGGGCTCCGGCGCCGGCCGACCGGCCTCGCGGACGGCTTCGGCGAGGGCGACCAGGTCGTCGTGGGTGGGCTCGGGCTCGGTGAACTCCGGCGCCAGCCGGACGACGCTCCACCCCTGCGGCGCGGAGAGGCGCTCGGCGTGACGCGAGCACAGGTCGTAGGCGTGGGGCTCGGCGTAGGTGGCCAACGGGCCGAGGACGGCGACCGAATCGGCGTACACGTACGTCAAGGTGGCCACCGCGGAGTTCGGGCAGCCTGCGCGCGAGCATCGACGTTGCAGTCCCACGAGGGCGAGGTTAACCCCCCGCCCCAGCCGTCCGCAGTAGGCTCACCGGATGGTCAGCGAACCGGGACCCGGTCCCGAGGTCCACGGACCCCGTCCGGGCCGCGCGCGCGACCGTCGTGGCCGTGGTCAGCGCGGCGTGATGTCGCTGCCGGGCCCGCTGTCGCCGCACGGTGCTCCGGCCCACCGCAACCCCCGCGAGGCCTTCGACGACCTCGTCGCCGAGGTGCTGACGCGACTCGACCACCACTTCGCCCGCGAGCCCGACCACGTCGAGGTGGTCGTGGAGGAGGCGCCGCTGCTGCCGTCCGGCTGGGACGATCCGGTGCCCCGCAGCATCGTCACCACCGCCCCGGGCGGCTTCCGGATCGTGATCTACCGGCTGCCCGTGATCGGCCGGGCCCGCAGCGCCGCCGACCTCGAGGAGCTGGTCTGGACGGTCCTGCTCACCCGACTCGGCGAGGTCTGGCACCACGACCCCGA